>VSOD01000285.1 GCA_009774655.1 Lachnospiraceae bacterium | reverse complement strand
TAAACTTTCCGACCTAATCCCTCCCGCCTGGCCGGGTTCATATCCTCAACAGACACGGCTCCGATCTCCTCCACCGGCTGTTTAAGCGTGCCCACGTGCCAGCTGTTGGCCGCCAGCTGATCCGTCCGGTACACCACGGTGCCGTCTTCCTTCGTAAAAAAAAGTGCCAGCCTCTGATACCGCTCTTCCATGGCTGGCACCAGCATGATCTCCCCGTAGCAGTCCGTCTCCAGCGGAAAGATCTGATCCTCGATCACACGAAATCCGCTGTCCGCGATCTGGGCCCGCCGCGTGATCCCGTTCAGCCGCCCCTGGTACTCCTCATACGCCGCCCGCACCTGCCGGTCCGCATCCGCTGCCGCCTCTGCGGTTTCCTCCTTCGCCGCCGCAGACATGCGCAAACCGGCACACAGTGCCGCAACGGCAGTCACCATCCCTATGTATTTGCGCCATGTATTCCTCTTTCGCAATGCCTGCACCTGCTTTTTCCTCTGTCAATTACCGGCTGTCACCAGCTGTCGTCCACTACACGTTGATCTGAGCCGTCACGCCCAGCAGTTCTTTATTCTCCTCCAGAATCGGCCGCACCACCTCTTCCAGGAACTTCTCGACCTGCAGCGGCGCCCGTCCTACATACTTTGACGGATCCATCGTCTGCTGCAGTTCTTCTTTTGTCAGATGGAAGGCCGGATCTGCCGCGATCAGCTCCAGCAGATCATTCTCTCTGCCGTCACGCTTCACATGGGCGCCTGCCTCCATGGACAGTTCTCTGATCTTCTCATGCAGCTCCTGCCTGTTGCCGCCCAGCTTCACCGCATCCATCATAATATTCTCCGTCGCCATAAAAGGCAGCTCGCTCATAAGCCGCTTCGTGATCACCTTGTCATATACCACCAGGCCGTCCACCACATTCAGGCACAGATCCAGTATACCGTCCACCGCCAGGAAGGCTTCCGGGATCGACAGTCTCTTGTTGGCGGAATCATCAAGCGTCCGCTCAAACCACTGGGTCGCAGAGGTGATGGCCGGATTAAGCGCATCCACCATCACATAGCGGGCAAGAGACGCGATCCGTTCGCTCCGCATCGGGTTCCGCTTGTATGCCATGGCCGAAGAACCGATCTGATTCTTCTCGAAAGGCTCCTCCACCTCTTTCAAGTGCTGCAGCAGCCGGATATCATTGGACATCTTGTGGGCGGATGCCGCGATCCCCGCCAGAACATTGCAGACTCTCGTGTCCACCTTCCGGGAATAGGTCTGTCCCGACACCGGACAGCACTCCTTAAATCCCATCTTCTCTGCGATCATCGGGTCTATCCTGTCGATGGTCTCCTGATCCCCGTTAAACAGCTCGAGGAAAGAAGCCTGCGTGCCGGTGGTGCCCTTGGATCCGAGCAGCTTCATCGTCGAGAGTACATAGTCAAGATCCTCCAGATCGAGGCAGAATTCCTGCGCCCAGAGTGTCGCCCGCTTGCCCACCGTCGTAGGCTGGGCCGGCTGGAAATGTGTGAAGGCAAGGGTCGGAAGCTCTTTGTACTTCTGTGCAAACCCGGCAAGCCCGGCGATCACATTCACCAGCTTCTTCTTCACCAGACGGAGCGCCTCCGTCATCACAATGATATCCGTGTTGTCGCCCACATAGCAGGATGTGGCGCCCAGATGAATGATCCCTGCCGCCTTCGGACACTGCAGGCCGTAAGCATAGACATGACTCATCACATCATGCCGCACTTCCTTCTCCCGCTCCCTGGCCACCTCATAGTTGATATCCTCCGCATGGGCCTTCAGCTCGTCGATCTGTTCCTGTGTGATGACCGGCTGACCGTTCTGGCTCAGTCCCAGCTCCATTTCCGTCTCCGCCAGCGCGATCCAAAGTTTACGCCACGTACAAAATTTCATATCCGGTGAAAAGATATACTGCATTTCCTTACTCGCATACCGTTCCGACAACGGACTCACATATCTGTCTGTGCTCATGTTATATTCTCCTCCATCTTCCCCGACGTCTTACTGCCGCCTGTATTCACTGCTGCCTGCGTTCACTGCCGTCCGTACTCACTGCTGCCTGTACTCATTACCGTCTGTATCCCGCCGGCGCCTGTGCCGTGCCTGTCTTACCTCTCCTCATTCTGATATTTCTTTTCATACTCCTCCACATATTTCATGACCTCTTTCGCGTACTGCGGATATTTTTCCACCAGCGCTTTGATCTCCTGCTGGGAGCCGCCTGCCACCACTTCCTTGTTGTAATCCATCCTGCGGCGCAGGGACTGCCTTCTGACGATCAGATTATGCCGGATCTCCACCATCTCTTTCCGGTCCAGGATCGCTTCCGTCTGATGCAGCCATATGGCCGGATCCTTGATCTGGTAGCATTTCAGCATCTGCAGCAGTTCCCGCTCATTCTGATCCAGGTCTCTTTCCGCCTTCCGCATATTCTCCCGTTCTTTGCGTTCCGCCTTGTAGTTCTCCCACATGTCGATCAGCTCCTGGGCGCTGCTTACCCCGTACTTAAGCTGCAGATATTCCAGCAGGTTGGTATTGTTGACATAGCGGATCTTCACTTTATTCTGCAGAAGAATGATCTTGTTGATGCCATTCTCCACCCGGCGAAGCTCCTGTCTGGCATCCAGATGCTTGATGTAGATGACCGTGATCGCCGTCGCCGCCGCACCGGCCGTCAGCAGATATCCGGCCCTCGTATCCATATCCAGGAAAAACTGCAGAAGCAAAAGCAGCACCACGCAGAGCCCCAGCGCTGCCACACAGATGATCGCCATCCCTCTTGTATCGGCAATCAGGTTCATCACTTCGCTTTTACGGTACAGGTAGGCATGCTTCTCACCGTCCAAACGGCCAAGATCCTGCTTGATCCGCCCCTGATACTCTTCCGCCTCGCTGAGCTTCTCATAGCCTTCCTCCACCTCGTCCGCAATCCGCTCCATATGATAATACTGCTCATCGGTGATCTTACGCGCCCGCTCCATGAAGTCCGCCTTGCTGTCCTGCAGCTCGGCCACCCGCATGGCGCATTCCTTCAACTGGCTGCTCTCTTCCTCCGGAAGCGCCTCGATCTCCTCCATATCCTTTAAGTAAGACGTGACCATATCATACTCATAAGAAAGATTCTCCAGCTCCTTCGTGGCGTCCGCCATCCGCTCCAGACAGTCTTTGACATAATCGGTTCTCTGCGTTTTGTCATCATAGTTTACTTCACTGATATCTTCCGCGTCACTCCATGTGTCGTCATATTCCTCTTCCCATTCTTTTTTCCGAAACCTGTCTCTTAACTTTTTGATCAATCCCATCGTCTTTTCCGCCTGTCTGTTTTTTTAACCGGCCGTCACGCGTTACAGCAAACGCACGGCCACCTACGATACATACTCTCTGTATCTGCCTTTCAACTCTGCCGTCAGCCGCTCGATCTCCTGATAATAGGGCGTCTCGTTTCCGATCAGGCTGCTGCCTTCCTCCCGGAACACCTGCAGGGTAAACAGCATACGGTTCTCGTCCGTCGCCTCAAACTGCCCCTCTGCCTGCTCGATCCGCCGCTCCACCTGCAACGACGCATTGTGGTACTCCGGATGATCCGCTATAAAGGCCACATACTCCTTGTCTTTAGAGTACATGCGCACGGAAGTCAGATACAGGGCCAGACTCTCCTTCGCCCCGTCCAGCTCGAAGGCCTCCCGGAATCGCTCGGACGCCTGCCGGAACATAAAGAGCTTCGCATAGGCCACGCCCATATTGTGGTGTACCTGCGCCGTCAAAACCCGGTCCGTCTCCCCAAGCTGGGTAAGAAGCGCATAATACTGCTTCAACGCTCCGTAATATCTTCCGTTCTGCAGCATATAATCCGCTTTGGCCTTTCTGCGCTCACAGGGGCCGAGTCCCTCGTTGCCCCGGATGATCTCCTCCGTCCGCAGCACCACGTCTGCCGGATAGAGTCCCACATACTCTAATATGATACCCGCAAAAGCCGCCGTGGAACCATTCTGATTCAAAAGAGAATACAGGGCGTGGGCCAGCTGGTTTAACCCGCACTCTTCATCCAGCCACTGTACCAGCTCTCTCAGCATGATCTCCTGATCAAGCATCTCCGCCTTCTCCACCAGCAGATAGCATAATTCCTCCACAGAATACAGATTGATATAAAATTTTTCTACAAAATAAGGTTTTCCGGCATACCTGCCGGTCCCTAATATGATCTGACTCATTGCTCCCACCCTGTTTTATCTGTCGTTTTCTCACTGCCGGCGCCCGGCCCGCCGTTTATCCTATCTGAAAAGACTCCTCCCAGACCCTGCCGCCGGGTGTAAAAAACTCGCCGAATCCCAGATCCGTTACTTTGACCAGCACCTTATCAGGCGCCGCCAGCTTCATCTCCATATGATAGCGTGTAAAAGGCGCTCCGTCCGTGCCGCCGTCCGTCAGCGGAATCACCTTCGTCTCCGCGTTTCTGCCGTTAAGCGGCGTGACCACGAACTGCAGCTGTTTCTCTTTTGTCAGCAGAAAGTCGCATTCCTTATACTGTTCATACCAGTTACCGCCCGCGTCCAGAAGCGCATAGTAGGACTCTTTGCCCTGCCGCATCACATGCATGCCGATGTTGGCCTTCAACATGTCTTTCCCGAGGAAAACATGGCTTTTGCCCTCCTCGCTCGGCTCCAGCTTCTCCAGCAGGCCATAACAGGCGCCCCTGCTGAACAGGTTATTCCCCTGAAAAACTCTCCTGTTATGGCAGAGAAATTTCAAAGATCTCTCCTGCCAGCCGGCACGGAAACCGTCCCCCAGCAGGTAGACCGAAGACACCATCCTGCCCTCACACATGGACTGCAGGATTCCCAGAAATCTTTCGTCCGCCAGCTGATACGCGTCCTGACGCAGCGTTTCCTCCTCATCCTCTCCCGGAATGACAAGCGTCTCATACATCTGTTCCTCGATCAGCACCACCACCGGCGTGGTCCGCTTGTTGCATTCCATCCGGTAGATCTTCAGCCGCAGCCCGTCATGTTCACAGGCGATCACCTGATGATACCAGAGCTCCGCCGGCTGGTGCAGGACAAAGGCGTAGAAACTCTCCGTATGGCTCTGGAAATAGATATGGGAGGTTCTAAGTCCCATGTTCGCCGACACCTGGGACAGAATCTCCACCATCCTGTCATCCGGCTCCTCCACCGTAAACATGATCGCATCAACCTTCTCTACCGGTGCGATAAAATTCATCAGCGCCATGCTGCGCCGGACAAAGAGCGTCAGCAGCGCCACCGGATCGTAGGACTCCCCGTCCAGCTCGATATCCTCACCCTTCCCTGCCAGTGCCAGAAGATCCTCCACCGGCACCATGTCCTCCTCCCCGGCATTCTTTACGGCTTCTTTTCCGTAAAACCACTGGTTGACACCTTTTCGCTTACACAGCATAGTCGGGATATTATACTGCTTCGTTCCCACAACGGTAGCCACCGTATCCACGTCTTCCTGCCCGTAGATACAATAGCTGATCTGCGAATACTGCTCTCCCAGGTCATACCCCACCAGCACGCTTCCCTTATGCAGTTTTTTCCCTTCTTTTCGATCCAGGAACATCTCCTGCCCTCTCCTCTTTTTATATATTTACATGGAATAATATTTGATATTTTATATTTTTCCCACCGTCGACTCCGTTCCTTATAGT
>VSOD01000284.1 GCA_009774655.1 Lachnospiraceae bacterium | reverse complement strand
GATCTGGTTTGTTCTTTCGGTCACCAGCCGGCATTCGATATAAGTGTATTCCCGAAAACGCTGCAGCACCGTATAATGGGTCACCGCCGGTTTTCCGTTCTGCTCGTTGACTGCCATGCGTTTGCGATCTTTCGGATCTCTGCCGATGGGCGCGTCGATCACCCCGCTGTCCTGCAAAAGGACGCCGTGGACGATGGCCCGGTACCTGCGCGTGATCGTATGCTCTTTTAGCTGTGCGGCGATCAGCTTATGCGCATGGTCATTTTTGCAGACGATCAGGGAACCGGTCGTATCCTGGTCGATCCGATGCACGATACCGGGACGCATCACGCCGTTGATCCCGGAGAGGCAGCCCCGGCAGTGGTACAGGACGGCATTGACCAGCGTGCCGCTGTAATGGCCGGGCGCAGGATGGACGACCATGCCTTTCGGCTTGTTGACCACCAGCACATCTTCATCCTCATAAAGAACGGCCAGTGGAATATCTTCCGCCTCTATGGCAGGTTCCACGGCCTCCGGAATGGAAAACACGATCTCATCATCCACTTTCAGGCGGTAACTGGCCTTCTGTGGCTTCTGATTGACCAGCACATGATTCTCTTTGATACATTTCTGGATATAGGAGCGGGACAGATCGGGCAAAGCGCCGCTGATCCACTTGTCCAGCCGCGCCTCGTCCTCCTCCAGACCGATCTGATAAGTAAACTGTTCCATGATACATTCTACCGATACTTTAAAGCTGCTTTGTTTGGTATACCGGACGCTATTTCAGCTCCCGGTATTTTTTCTGTTTAAAACTGATAAAACTCAGGTCATTCTCTTTATAGTAGAACAAAAGCAGAAATACAAGCGCTATCGTGGAAAGGGATACATAAATATCCGCCACATTGAAGATCGGAAAATTGATCAGCACGAAGTAAATAAAATCCACCACATAATCCAGACGGATCCGGTCGATCATATTACCGATGGCACCCGCTGCAATCAGGCTTAAGAGCACATGCAGGATGCGGTACTTCTTCTCTTCCGGCATCTTATACAGTACGTATCCGATCACCCCGAGGATCACGAATGCCACGAAGATAAAGAAGATCTTCTGATTCTGCAGCATGCCGAAGGCAGCGCCTTTGTTCTCCAGATAATTCAGCTCAAGGACACCGCTTATGATATTGAATGCCGGTTTGTCCTTCAGGTGGATCACGGCAAGGTTCTTCGTGTACTGGTCAAAAAGCACCAGCACAATGATCCCAACGATATCCAATAACAGAAATAATTTCTTCTTCCAAGTCATGCTTATCCTGCTCCTGCGTCTTCTTTAAGCCTTCTCGTCCTCGTCACTGAAATAGATCTCACGGATGGCGGACAGAATATCCTCGTCCGTTACAGTCCTGTCGATCACGGCCTTGCCGACCTTCCTGAGCAGGACGAATTTGATCTGTCCGGATTCCATCTTCTTGTCTGCCTTCGTCAGTTTAAGAATCTCCTCCGGGTCAATGGAGTCGATACTGATCGGCAGATTGAAGGGAACGAACATATCCCGCACTTCATAGTATTCGTCCATGGACAGCCAGTTATGCTTCCAGGAGATATAGGCCGCGGCCACCATGCCCAGCGCGATGCACTCGCCGTGCAGCATCTCAAAATGCATGGCCTTCTCGATGGCGTGACCGATCGTATGGCCGAAATTGAGAAGCGCCCGGTCGCCCTGCTCCTTCGGATCCTTCTCCACCACCAGCTTCTTGACGGTGCTGCTGCGCATGATCATCTCTTCCAGTACGGAGTCCTCCCTGTCGTGGATCTCATACATATGGTCAAGAAGCCATTCGTAGAACAGGGCGTCTTTGATCAGCCCGTGCTTCATGACCTCGGCAAAGCCAGCGTAATACTGTCTGTCATCCAGTTCTTTCAGGACAGAGACATTCATATAGACAAGTTTCGGCATATAGAAAGCCCCGACCATATTCTTGTAACCGTCAAAATCCACTCCCGTCTTGCCGCCGATACTGCTGTCCGACTGGGCGATCAGGGTGGTGGGGATCTGGACGAAATCCACACCACGCAGATAGGTCGCCGCCGCATACCCGGTAATATCACCGACTACGCCGCCCCCTAAGGCAATCAGCAGATCCCGGCGGTCAAATCCTTCGTCGATCAGGGTCTTATAAATATCCTTAACCGTATCCAGCGTCTTATGCGCCTCGCCTGCCGGGAATGCATGCACGACCACTTTCTTACAGTTGCCTTCCAGCTGGCCGCAGACGGCGTCGCCAAACAGCTTCTTCGTACAGGAGTCGGCAATCACTGCCACTCTTCTGTCCGCAATCCCCAGCGCCTGCAGTTCCTCCGCCAGCAGGTCGAAGCTGCTTGTAAAGACGATGTCATAACAGGGTTTCTTCTCATAGTTGATTGTCATTCGCTGCGCCATTGTTTTCTCTTCCTTTATCTTCTATCATATCTTTTAGCATATTTTGTATCATATCCTGTATCGGGCAGATCACGTTTACGATAATAAAGACTTCCTGACGCCTGCCGGGAAGTCTCCTCGCTATGTATTTCAGATGCCATTGTTGATCGGAACATCAAACGAACCGGATAAGATTTCCTGAAAATCACCGGAAATGTCAACACTTGCCGGCGTGATAATGAAAATGTAATGTGAAATTTTCTGCAGGTTGCCGGACATTGCAAAGCACGATCCTGACGTGAAATCAATGATCCGCTGGGCAATATCGACGTCCAGCCCCTCAAGGTTGAGAACCACCGTCCTGTTGGCCAGAAGCGTCTCCGTGATCTCTCTGGCATCCTCCACGGTAGTGGGTTTGATCACGCATACCTCCATGCCTGTGCCGGGCATCTTCTTCGTCTGGCGCATGGGCGTTACCTTCGGCGAGGGCTTTCTGATGATCCGCTCCTCTTCCTGAATCTCTTCCCGTTCCCGTTCCCGTTCTCTTCCCGGCCCTGGCTTTTTGACCGGTTCCGGCTCATCATCATAGTAATCGTCATAGTATTCATCATCTTCATCGTTCAATTTCATGGCATTCAAAAACTTGTCCATTACACTCATAATAAAAAACCTCCGTTACCTCGATTCGCATTCATACCATAACTTATGTATTTCCTCTATCACTGAACAGATGTATATTCTCTCTCTCCAAAAATACCGGTTCCGATTCTTATGTATGTTGCGCCTTCTGTTATGGCGGTCTCATAGTCGCCAGTCATTCCCATAGAAAGTTCCTTCATACAAACATTATCAATGTTTTTATGAATTATGTCAACATATATTTGCCTCAGCATGGCAAAATACAGTCTATTCTCTTCCGGATTCTCAACATAGGGAGCGATCGTCATCAATCCTTTGACAATCATATTGGGTAATTTGGCAATTTCTTCCACAAGTGCGGCTGCCTCCCTGGCTGTTGTCCCGAATTTGCTCTCTTCTCCGGCGACATTGATCTCTACCAGAACAGACACGGTCACCTGTTTTTTGACAGCCTCTTTGCTGATCTCCTCCGCCAGCCGCAGGGAGTCCACACTGTGGATCAGATAAACCTTATCGACAATATATTTGACCTTGTTGCGCTGCAGGTGGCCGATCATATGCCAGCGGATGTCTTTCGGCAGGCGCTCGTATTTATCGACCAGCTCCTGCACCTTATTCTCACCGAAATCCCGGCAGCCGCAGGCATAGGCTTCCTCAAGCATCTCCACCGGTTTGGTCTTGCTGACGGCGATCAGCTGCACTTCTTCCCTGTTTCTTCCACATTGCCTGCATGCTGCCTGTATTCTGTCTTCTACTGTTCTTAAATTCTCCCGGATCATAGGGGCCGCTCCTGTCTTTCCTTTGTCCTACTCATAGATAAAATCGTTGTCGTTCACCATCGTGGCATCGAGTACGATATGGTCATACACATTCAGCCCGTATACGGTATTCGACTTTACGATCGAATATTTTTCGTTGTCGTTCAAAATAGTGATCTGCTTGAAATCGGCATATCCTTTGTTGATGTTGTAGACGCCTTTCAGGGAACCCGTCTTGCTGACGGCATGTTTCTCTGTGGACTCGGGCTTGATCAGATAATTGCCTGCACTCAGCACACGGTTATCCAGATAATATTCCGTCTCGGTCTCGTCATAGATCGTCGTCTCTACAAACTTCGTCGAGGCGTTGCCCTCTTCATCGTAAACCTCCAGCAGGACGCCGTTCTTCCCGCTGTTGCCGCCCTTCGTCACATACTCTTTGGGCACGATAAAGAACTCTTTCTCCACAATGGCGGAATTGGGGATCTTTAAGCCCTTTTCATCTTCCAGCAGAAGCTCTATATCAATAAAACGGTCACTGCAGAAGGTGACCATGGAGTTGGTAAAAGTCAGCTGTACAAAAACATCTCCCGCTTCATTGGTAAAAGATTCCACGGCGCCCCAGGATTTGTACTGGTTCTTTAAAAACTTGACTTCCACATATTCTTCTTCCACCAGTTCATGGGCTGTCTCTTCGCTGTCAACCTGGATGACGATGGACCATTCTTCATCGGTCGAAAGTTTGTAGGCTGGATCCCCAACAGCCAGCAGCTCATTGTTGACAAGATACTTCTTATCATATTCTTTCTGGTCAAAAAGCTCTGCCGTCATGTCATGCAGCGTCAATTCTTCATAGCCGTCAACGAAATAAGTGACGATCCCGGTATCGGCAGCATAGCGGTAATTGATCAGCGCCGTGTTGGAAGTCTCATTGAGCGCGTTGACATTCTCCAGAATATTGTAATTGGCCAGTTTTAACACCGTGCCTTCCACGTTGTAGCGGAAGCTGTAGACGTCAGAGAAGCTGCGGCGGTCAAACCGGCTTGTAAAGGAAGTAATCTCCGATTTCAGTTCCGAAAGGTCGGCGTCAGACAGCGAATTCTCCCCGCTCTCACTTGTGTTGATATATTCGGAAAGCCGGCCTGTCTCGTCGATCGTGTAGACCAGGTTGCCGACAGCGACCCGCTCTCCTTCCCGTGTAAAATAATTGACATAACCGGCATCCGTACTGTCCACGATCTTCTCCGCGCGAAGAGCGATTCCCTTATAGATACTGTTGGAGGTAAGGGAGCCTTCCTGCACGCTGTAGCCGACGATATGCTCTGTCCGAAAATAGGCAGCCACACAGATGATGACATATACAAAGATCGTAATAAAGATCAGCACACCAATATTGAGATTGACCGGCTTTCTGTATTTAGTTATCTTATTTCTGTTATCGGACAAACATACTCTCCTTCAAATGAACGATAAGCATGACAGACATGACCGTGCATATGAAAAACCTCGGATCATCCGAGGTTTTTATGGAATTACGCAGTTATCGGTTATGTAGATGCTTACAGGGAAACAATAACATTGGATTTCAGATTCTCAGGCAGTTCGCTCTCATCGACTGAAATGCTTAATACGAAATCAACGTGGAACTTGGCACCGATCTGCTCCAGTTTGTCAATCGTGGGGCCGATCTCTCCGTCTTTCAGACACGCAATCTGTAAAAAGCTGTCGAAATACATATGCTGCAAGT
This sequence comes from Lachnospiraceae bacterium, assembly GCA_009774655.1. Taxonomy (GTDB): domain Bacteria; phylum Bacillota; class Clostridia; order Lachnospirales; family Lachnospiraceae; genus UBA3282. The sequence continues at coordinate 127 of VSOD01000284.1, read as the reverse complement.
CGTGATCCTGTGAAATAATACCACTGATAAAGCCGATGAATTCATCACTGTTCGTTACAAGATAATCGGATACGTCGATTAATCTGATCTTATTGTTCAGTTCGAACAAATGCTTCGTGCTCTTGTC
>VSOD01000283.1 GCA_009774655.1 Lachnospiraceae bacterium | reverse complement strand
CGGAGATGACGGCGTGGACGCGGGTGCCTTTTGACCAGGAAGATGCGCCGATGAACAAGGTCGTTATCATCAAGACTCCGGACGGTTTTGAGGGTATGTTCCTTGTGGGTGACCACAGATTTCTCGATGCACAGTCGCTGATCGGTTTTATGAAGGATGTGATCGAGTTATACTGTAACGCGAATTTCGAGGGGATTCCTTATCCGGCGGATATGCGTTCTTATATCGAACAGGTGGAGAAGGATCTGGCTTATGAGGCTGGCAGCAAAGCGCAGGCGAGAGACCGGGCTTATTTCCACAAGCTGATCGAGGAGTCGGAGCCGATCTACAACGGGATCGAAGGACCGAAGAAGCTGGAGGAAGCCAGGGCGGCGACTGGCAATCCGAATCTGCGGGCAGCGCCCACCGGATCGGACAGCTTCGCGGCGGCTATCGACGTTTTCCATCTGGAAGAAGAGCCTACCAGAAGACTGATGACTTTCTGTGAACAGCAGCATATTTCCCTGCAGTGTCTGCTGGTGATGGGCATCCGTACCTATTTACAGAAGATCAACACGTGTGACGATGTGTCCATGCAGATCGCTTATGCGCGCCGGGCTACCTTACAGGAGAAAAAGTCGGGCGGTACGAGGATTCACTGTTTCCCGTTCAGAACGGTCATTCCTGAGGATAAGACCTTCCTGGAAGGTATCTTCGAGATCAGGGATAAGCAGAATGAGGTGTTCCGGTATGTGAATTTCAACCCCGGAGAGTATCTTGGCTACAGGAGCCAGCTGTATAAGCTGCCGCGCGGGATGGGGTATGAGACGGTGTCCCTCACCTATCAGCCGGCCACCCTGCGGGAAAAAGGACTGACGGATTTAGGAGGCATCCGCTACAAGACAAAGCGGTACTGCAACGGATATTATTCGGACGGGCTGTATCTGACGGTGATGCACAGAGCGGAGGACAATGGGCTGGATTTCAGCTTCGAGCACCAGACGAAGGCGTATACGAAGGAGCAGCTGGAGTATTTCTATTATTATATCTGTAAGATCATGTTTAAGGGCATTGAGAATCCGGATCTGAAGATTGGAGAGATTATCAGACTTGTGTAATCGGGGTTAAGGGATAAAGGAGGATGAGAGAATATGTTAGAACAGTTGAAGGATATCATTGTAAATTATGTGGAAGTGAAGAAGGAAGATATCAAACCGGAGTCACGTTTTATCGAAGACCTGGGATTTACTTCTTTTGACTTTATGAGTATGCTTGGTGAGATCGAGGATGTGATGGATGTCGAGATCGATCAGGAGCAGGTAGTGGATATCCGCACCGTGCAGGAAGCGGTGGATTATCTGGAGAAGCTGGCGTAAGGAACCGTCATCGAGACAGGCGTGCAGGGCACGCAGAGGGAAGAAAGGTAACAGTTCAATCCAGGCCTTTGCATTTACTGCAAAGGCCGTGAGAATATGTAAATTGGGCCAAAAGAATCTGCCCCTCGCCGAAGGCGACTAGGAATGGGCAGATTCCGTAACAGGGAAGCCGAAGGCTGAACTGTTACGAAGAAAGAGGGAAAAGCTATGAATGAATTGCGCAGTACGATTTATGAGCTGCTTGTGAAAGCACAGGAAGCATATGGCACGCTGGATGCCATCCGGTATAAGGTAAAAGAAGCCGGAGACGGCGGCAAAAAGGAAACGAAGGTGGCTGCAAAGACGTACACGCAGCTGCGGCAGGACAGTGAGCATTTCTCGGCTGCGCTGAATAAGCTGGGAGAGCAGGGGAAGCATATCGCTCTTGTGGGAGCTACTTCTTACTCCTGGATTGCGGGGTATTACGGGATCGTGAACGGCGGCAGCGTGGCGGTGCCCCTGGATGCCAATCTGCCGGCAGAAGATTTGTGTGAGCTGATCGACAGGGCGGATGCGACCACTTTTCTCTATGATGCGTCAAAGGAAAATGTGGCGCTTATGGCGGCGGAGAAATGTCCCAGGCTGCAGCACCTGATTGCGATGGAAGAGGAAACGGATGTGCCAGGCGCCCTTTCCATGTGGAACCTGATCGCAGAGGCGCCGCAGCGGCCGGCCTTCGAGCCGCAGCCGGAAGACCTGGCGATGATCATGTTTACTTCGGGAACTACGGGAAAGAGCAAGGGCGTCATGCTTACGCACAGGAATCTGGCGGAGAATGCGACAGCGCTGGATATGGGCTATGAGCCGGGAACGGTGCTGATGAGCGTACTGCCGATACATCACGCCTACTGTCTGAGCATGGATATCCTGAAAGGCACTTCCGTGGGAGCGGTCATCTGCATCAACGATTCGCTGCTGCGGGTGGCTAAGAATATCAAACTTTTTGAGCCGAATATGATCCTGATGGTGCCGTTGATGGTGGAGACGTTAGCAAAGAAGCTGGAGGAAGCGTCTTTGATTCCTGCCCCGCTGGTGAAGATCAAGGTGTTTGGCAGGCAGTTCCATACCATCTGCAGCGGCGGCGCCTACCTGAATCCGGCCTATATCGATCTGTTTAAAAAGTATGGGATCAAGATTCTGCAGGGGTACGGCATGACGGAGTGCGCGCCGGTCATCAGCGCCAACTCCAACAGCGCGTTCAAGGCCGGTTCTGTCGGCAGATGCCTGCCCAACTGCGAAGTGAAGATCGTGGACGAGGAGATCTGGGTCAAGGGCACCAGCGTGATGCAGGGCTATTACCAGATGCCGGAGGAGACGGCACAGACGTTAGAGGACGGCTGGCTGAAGACGGGAGATCTGGGGTACATAGACGGGGACGGTTTCCTGTTCCTGACCGGACGCAAGAAGAACCTGATCATTACGCCGAACGGCGAGAATGTGTCGCCGGAAGAGATCGAGAACAAGATCTGCGCCCACCGGCTGGTACAGGAAGTGCTGGTGCGTGACAGCGAAGGCGTGATCGAGGCGGAGATCTTCCCGGATTACGAGTATGCGTCCAAGAAGAAGATCAAGGATCTGCAGGCACAGCTGCAGTCTGTTATCGACGATTATAATAAGACCGCACCGCTCTACAAGCGAGTCTTCAAATTGAAGGTGCGCGACGTCGAGTTTGAGAAGAATACGACGAAGAAGATCAAGAGATTCTGATCTTCTGATCCGACATGGAAAGTAAAGAGAAAAAAGCAAAAGAAAAAGGACGCGAAAATGCTCCCGTAGGGAGGTAAGAATGCAATATTTACGGGGAGACGTGACGGCCTCCCCGTATTGGACAAAAACGGATGACAGATGAGATTACACTGTGCGGTTCCTTTTACATCGGTTTGAGCGTTACTTTATGGCTTCTGCCAGAATTCTGACACATCTGTCAATTCCGAGTTCTCCGGCGTTCAAGAACAGGTCGTAGTATTCCGGTGCGCCCCACTCCCAGTTGGTGACGGAACTGTAGAAACCGCCTCTTCGTTTGTCATTTCGTTTCAGGGCATTTTCGGCTTCGGACTGCTGGATTCCTTCCCGCTCGATAGCTCTCTGGATCCGTTTCTGTTTGTCTGCGTAGACGAATACTCTTAAAGCATTCACGTGTTCCCGCAGGATATAGCCGGAAGCCCTGCCGACGATCACGCAGTTTCCTTTCGCTGCGGCTTCTTCTATGATGCGTTCTTCCTCGAGAAACAGCTTGTCGGCCAGGGGCAGCTCCCGGTTGCCGGAGAGACCGCCGAGGCCTGTCTTTGCAAGGTTCATCAGGATACCGCCGGCAGTGCTCTCGTCGAGATCCTCAATCTGGAAGTAAGGGATTTCCAGATTTTTGGCGGCTTTGATCAGGATGTTTCTGTCATAGAGTTTATAGCCCAGAGCTTCCGCCAGTTTCTGGCCGATCTCATTTCCGCCGCTGGCATACCGTCGTTCGATCGTTACGATATTATACATAAATAATTCCCCCTTTTTCTGTTAGTTTTCTCTTAATTCTATTATAAACACTCTTTTTGGATATCTCAATTTATTTTTTCAGAAAATTTCAATTACTTGTTACGATGCTGTACTTATGGTATGCTTTTGTCAAATACAGATGAAATGGGAGAAGGGGCGATGACATATTATAAAGATGAGGGTATTTTGATCCGGAATCTGGAGCCGGGGACGTGTAAGTGATCGTGCGGAGGAGCTGGCGCAGGGATAGGGCCGTTTCTGTTACACTTCCCATTGCAGGGAAGCGTAACGAAAACGGCCATATTGTGTTATTTGAGCACGGCGGGGTGTATGAGGTTACTGCAGGCGGAGATAGCCGTCCAGAGAATCCTGGATTTCCTGCACTGTCATGGACTCGCTCTGCCACAGGCTGCTGTTGTATCCCATGGGGCTTAACAGGAAGTCGTCTTTTCTGTCCTGATCGACGACGAAGAGCAGGGTGTAGCGCAGCGTCTCGTCTTTGTTCACCTGCTGATAGAAGAAGGACTTGCGGTCTTCGCCCTCGGTGTGGGTTGCCGTGTCGATATAGACGGCGCAGTGATCCATCTGCAGATAATATTCCTCGGCGGGAACGGCTTCATAGGAATCCTCTGCCCAGGTGAAGGAACCGTCCGGGTTTTTCTCCACATAAGTCAGGTCAAGGTTCAGGGGAGCCTCAAAGGCGGCCGCCTCGTCATCGTAGCAGGTCACTTCCACATCGATGCGCAGGATCTCCTGATTCGTGCGCTCTTCCGAAAGCAGCTGCAGGTTCTTGTCGAAGTGCTGCCTTGTGTAGGGGCGCAGTGTCTGATCGGGATTCAGCCAGCCGTCAAATCTTGTGTAGTCGAAGAAGCCCTCTTTGTCAAAGCCCGCAATGCTGTCCAGAAATGCATAGTCTGTGATCCTGTAACCGAAAGAACCGTCATACAGACGCAGTTCTTCGCCCAGCGGGTGAATCTTTTCCGCAGGGATGCCCTGTCGCATCAGGTCATCCCATCTGCCGGAGGTGTCCGTCTGTGCAGCGGCCGCAGCCTCCTCCTCCTTTTCTTTGAGTTCTTTATCCTCCACAGTTTCAAAGCTGCCGTCTCCGGTCCGCTCGATCTGCAGGGCTTCGGCGAATTTCAGCAGTTCCTCACGGGGTACGGAATAGTCGGCCCGGATGTCGAGAACATAGCCGGCATGTTCGTTGAACAGGAAAAGCCAGGTGGCGGAGCGGTATTTATCGGCTTCTTTGAAGGTGATCACGTCCGCTGCCATACCGCCGATCTGCGTATGTTCCACCTGGTCTATGTGTTCCACGACGATCTGGCCGTTGATGCTGTCCAGTTCCGCCATGGTGTAGACGGGCATGACGGTGATCCAGCGGTTGTCCGTCTGACTTCTGTACTGGCCGGAGCCGCCGTCGCTCATGCCTTCCGGCAGATAGCCGGCCTTTACCTGATATTCTCCGGGGATCAGGTCATAGTTGAGATCAAATTCATAGGTGAGGCTGTCGGCCTCCTCCTGTACATTTCTCTGAAAGTAGGATACTGCCGCATATACGCCTGACGGTATGGCTACGGCCAGGACAACGGCTGCCGCCGCGCCGATCCATCTTCTGTACGTTTTTGGCTGTTTCTTCATGGTGCGAGAAGTTCTTCTGGCTGTCCGGGTTTGTGCATCGGAATCTGTAATCTTCTTTTTTCTCATCTTTTTTCGTTCCTCTTTTCGTATAATATCGTATGCTTCCTGCAGACGGTCTTCCACCACCTGCGGGAGTTTTTCTTCCCTGTATGTGTTCATCGC
>VSOD01000282.1 GCA_009774655.1 Lachnospiraceae bacterium | reverse complement strand
ATATAAATCAATAAAAATGTATACAAGAGAAAATACAGTGTAATTCGAGATTGTCCAAAGCGGCGTAATCGAGTATACTGAACCTGTAAATAACGGTATTTTATTGAGTGAGCATATAGTAAACGAATGGAATGGAAATCTGTGCACGAACCGGTGCGAAGTGTGCCGGCTTTTGAGGGACAGGAAAGGAATGGACAGCGATGATGGAAGACAGGAAACAGCTGCCGGAAGCATTCTGTATGAGAATGGAAAGACTGCTGGGGTCGGAGTGGGAAGCATTTCTGGCAAGTTATGATAAAAACAGGTATTACGGACTGCGCATGAATCCGTTGAAATCTTCACGGGAGGCGTTTAGAGAGCAGATGCCTTTTATTCTGGAACCGGTAAGCTGGGCGGAGGAAGGTTTCTATTATCGGGCAGAGGAACAGCCGGGGAAGGATGTGCTGCACGAGGCAGGGGCGTATTATATTCAGGAGCCGTCGGCTATGGCAGTGGTGGAGATTCTGGATCCGCAGCCGGGGGAATGCATATTGGATCTGTGTGCGGCGCCGGGTGGCAAGAGTACACAGATCGCCGGGCGGATGCGGGGAGAAGGACTGCTGGTGGCCAATGAAGTGATACCGGACAGAGCAAAGATTCTGTCCCGGAATGTTGAACGAATGGGGATCGGCAACTGTGTTGTGTGCAGTGAGCCGCCGGAGCGCATGGCAGAGCTTTTTCCGGCTTTTTTTGACCGTATCCTGGTGGATGCGCCCTGTTCCGGAGAAGGGATGTTCCGCAAGGATGAGACGGCGGTGGAACAGTGGAGCGAAGCGCATGTGAGTATGTGTGCGGACAGGCAGTTGATGATCCTGGAGGAAGCGGTCAAAATGCTGAAACCGGGAGGCGTGCTCGTCTATTCTACCTGCACCTTTGCACCGGAGGAGAATGAGGGAACAGTCAGCAGATTTTTACATAAACATGGAGAATTCAGGATAGAAGAGGTACCGCACGATGCGGCTTTTGCGCCGGGGCAGGCGGCATGGGTGGATGAGCCGGCGCCGGGGATTATGCATACCATGCGGTTATGGCCGCATCGGTTAAAAGGCGAAGGCCATTATATAGCGCGGCTTCGCCGGGAAGGAGCGCTGTCGGCACCGATGCCGCAGCGGGTATGTCATATGGGAAAGGCGCAGCCTGCAAAGGCCGCCAGAAGAGCGGCTGTGGCGCAGAAGGAACCGACTGCTGAGCTGCAGGACTTTTTCGTAAAAGAGATGGGGCTGACGCCGGACTGGCTGAGCGGACAGCGGGGCAGGGTGCAGAAATTCGGAGAACAGATCTATCTTGTGCCGGTACAGATGATCTCCATACAGGGGATAAAGGTACTGCGTCCGGGACTGCATCTTGCGACGGAGAAGAAGAACCGGCTGGAGCCGGCACATGCACTGGCTCTTGCACTGAAAGGGGCACAGACGGACAAAGTTTTGGAACTGTCACAGGAGGAGGCACAGCGGTATCTGCGCGGTGAGAGCCTGTCCGGCCTTACAGGCGGTGAGCAGAAAGGATGGACGCTGCTGTGCAGGCAGGGATATCCGCTGGGATTTGGAAAAGCCTCCGGCGGTCAGATGAAAAACCACTATCCGAAAGGACTTAGAAGAAGTTATAGCTATAGTTAACGACATCAGAAATTTCGTTTACTATAAGACAAAGACACAGTTATGATACAACTATGATGCAATTTTGATGCAAAAATGATGCAGAAAATGTCGAAAAGAGGAAGGTTTCTCCCTTGTAAAATCATTCTGCCTGGAATATACTAAATAGGGATTTTATCTTTTATTTGGGAGTGCTGTATATGTTATTTTCCAGTGTGGAATTTTTATTCCGGTTTCTGCCGGTTTTTATGTTATTGTACCTGATCGTTCCCGCCAAATACCGCAATTTTGTCTTACTGGCGGGCAGTCTTGTATTTTACGGAGTGGGAGAACCTTATTTTGTTCTGCTGCTTATTTTTTCTGTTGTGGTCAATTATGGGATCAGCAAATATATGTTCTGGGAACCGGCAGCACCGATACAGAACCGGGTACAGCGCCGGGTAAAGAGACGCCGGGCGGCGCTGATCATTTCACTTGTATTTGATTTCAGCCTTCTGTTTCTGTTTAAGTATTGGGATTTTGCGGCGGGCACTGTGAATCAGCTGGCAGGAAGCGAACTGATACCGGTGCTGGCACTGACGCTTCCGCTGGGGATAAGTTTCTATACCTTTCAGATGGTGTCTTATCAGGTGGATTGTTACCGCGGCGTGATAGAGAAGCCCCCCGGGTTCGTGCCGTTTGCCGCTTATGTGAGCATGTTTCCGCAGTTGATCGCCGGGCCGATCGTACGCTATGATGAGGTTGCGGACAGGATGTGCGGCAGACGGATGCGTATTCGGAATCTGGAAAACGGCCTGAAACTTTTTACGTTAGGGCTGGGACTTAAGGTTCTGCTGGCCAACCAGATCGGTACGCTCTGGAATACGATCATGACTGCCGGTGCGGGGAACCTGCATCCGGGGGTGGCCTGGCTGGGAGCTGCGGCATATTCCTTTCAGATTTATTTTGATTTCTGGGGATATTCCGTTATGGCAATGGGGCTGGGTAAGATGCTCGGTTTCAGGATTCCGCAGAACTTTGACAGTCCCTATGCGTCCAGATCCATATCGGAATTTTGGCGTCGATGGCATATCACACTGGGAAGATGGTTTCGGGAATATGTATACTTTCCTCTGGGCGGCAGCCACAAAGGCAGGTTGAGAACCATATGTAATGTTTTTATTGTCTGGGGATTTACCGGTCTGTGGCATGGGGCTGACTGGAATTTCGTTTTGTGGTGGCTGTTATTTTTCCTGCTGCTCACGATCGAGAAGAACAGCTACGGCAAATGGATGGAGCGGACGAAGATACTCGGGAGACTTTACACGCTGGCAGTTATTCCAATAACATGGGTTGTCTTTGCAATTTCCGATATGAAACAGCTGGCGGCGTATCTTGGCAATATGTTCGGTGTACAACAAACGGGTGTTATGGTAGGCGTGACACAACTTCTGCGGTATCTGCAGGAATACGGGGTCCTGCTGGCGGTCTGCATTTTATTCGCCACACCATTTCCAATCAGGTGGTATAATAAATGGAAAGACAGGTGGTTTGCAGTGCTGATGCTGGCGGTGATATTCTGGTTTTCCGTACATGAGATCATGGTTGGAAGTAATAATCCCTTTTTGTATTTCAGATTTTGAATTTTTACTTTTACATATAGTAAACAACATCACAAATTTCTGTTTCCGGCTCTTGCGGGAGCCATATACGGAATCACCTGCAAGGCGGAAAGTGAAATATCTAATGTCGTTAACTATAACATAAGATATGAAGGAAGTTATCAATAAAGGATGATATTGCATGAAAAAACAAAAGCAGCAGGGAAAGAAAAAGAAGCAGCAGAATCAACAGAACCGGCAAAAACGGACGGAGCTGCTGGAGCAGCAAAAGCAGTTGGAGCAGCAGAGCAAGAAAGAGCAACAAGAGCAGCTGGAGCAACAGAAGCGGATAGAACAAGAGAAGCAGTTGGAGCAACAGAACCAGATAGATAAGCAAAAGCAGTTGGAACAGCAGCGCCAGACAGGGCAGCAGAATCAGCTAGAACAACAGATTCGACTGGAACAGGTAAGGAAACAGCGTCAGCTGGAGCAGCAGAAACAGTTAGAGAAGCTGAAACGAAAGAGGCAGCAAAAGGAGCAGAGGCAGAAGAGAGACTGGAAGGCATATATATATAACTGCCCTTATTTAATTGCGATATCTCTTACTTCGATTGCGGTGATGTTTGCTTCTGATGAAATAGGCATCAGTGCTATTGCCAGAGATGCCCAGACCTTTGTCTGTAAGTCATATGCCAAAATGCCCGGAGAACGGGATGCGCTGGCAACTATCTCAAATGGACTCATGCAGGATGATAATAGAAATACAAGTGATATCAATAACATGAGTGATGCAGAAGAGGGTGAGGAAAACAGGAATACAGAAGAGGCGCAGACGGAGAATACTTTGTCAGGAGGCGATGCAGCAGATTCGGAATGCGGGAATCCGGATGCTGCAGCTGAACCGGAAAATGCAGGAAAACGCAAGGAAGAAAGTAACGATTTACAAAGTGAAGACGGACAGCAGGATGAATACGATATTCCGGAAAACGGCGTAGAATCGGAAGTTGTACCGAAGGGTATCACCAATTTTGTATTTTATGAGCCGACGCCGACAGATTCACGTTACTATGAAGATGCAGGAAAAGTTGCATTGACGACAGAGTATCCTTATGCAAAAGAAAACATTAGTTATTTTGATGATGCTGCATTTCTGGGGGATTCAAGGACGCTTGGAATATCGGATTATGCGGGGCTGGATGCTGCGGATTTCTATTGCGACAGCGGTATGACGATCTTTAAGATTCTGGAAGAGGAAGTGACTTATCAGAAGACCGGCAGCAAAGTTCTTATGCCGGAGGTGCTGCAGAATAAGAAATATGGTAAGATTTATATTATGCTGGGAATGAATGAACTTGGATATGGCAACACGGAAATGTATCTGGAGCAGTATCGTCAGGTGTTGATTCAGATCAGGGAATGGCAGCCGGAGGCGATCATCTATATTATGGCCAATCTCCATGTGAGTGAGGAAAAGAATAATATGGAGACGGAGTTCAATAATATGAATATCAACTCCAAGAATGCCGCTTCGGCGGAGCTGGCAAACGGAACGGATGTTTTTTATCTGGATGTCAACCCGGTCTTCACGGATGAAGAGGGCTACCTGAATGCGGAATTAACTTTTGACGGCGTTCATCTTTATGCAAAGCATTATGACGCATGGCGGGAATTTCTGCTGGAACATGCGGTGGAGCCTGTTGCGAAAAAGCAGCCGTGAGAAACAGCGGAGGAATCAGCAAGGTGAAACGGTTGGCAGTGCCAGCGCAGGGAGTGTGGTACAGATGGGAGAGATAAGACTAAATAAATATCTGGCGGATTGCGGGATCTGTTCCCGGCGGGATGCGGATAAACTGATCGGGCAGGGGGTTGTATCGGTTGACGGAAAGATCGCCGTAACGGGACTTAAGGTGACAGGGCAGGAGGAAATCCTTGTTCGCGGAAAAAAGGTGACAGGCAGGGACAGGAAGGTCGTTCTGGCATATTATAAGCCGAAAGGTGTGGTATGTACGGAGCGGGATGCCCATGCGGAGAAGATCGTAACGGATGAAATTAAATATCCGGTGAGGGTCACTTATGCGGGCAGACTGGATAAAGACTCGGAAGGGCTGTTGCTGCTGACGAATGACGGTATGCTGATCGAAGCCATGATGCGCGGCGCTAACGGCCATGAGAAAGAGTATATCGTCAAGACGTCAAAGGAATGGACGAAGGACGCGTTGGATTGTCTGCGGCAGGGTGTTTATCTGGAAGAACTGAAAGTGAGGACAAAACCCTGCACGATAGAGCAGACAGGTTCGAAGACAATACGTTTGATATTGACGCAGGGACTTAACAGGCAGATACGGCGCATGTGCAGGACACAGAACTATACGGTGACGTCACTGAAAAGAACACGTGTTATAAATGTCAAGATCGACGGATTGAAGCCTGGAGAATACAGAGAATTGACGCAGGATGAGATGGACGGATTATATAGACAC
>VSOD01000281.1 GCA_009774655.1 Lachnospiraceae bacterium | reverse complement strand
GTCAGATTTCAACTTGGAAAAGGAATTGAATAAATGACGGCAAACGCTCAAACCCCTTGAAAATCAAGGCTTTTTCCGTTTGTCGTTATTATACCGTAATGGTATTCCCATGTTGCTTATCTGATTCATCAGGGAGTACCGCCTCTGGTAATCAAAGAACGACTGGGGCATAAGGATATTGGCATAACATTGAATACATATGGGCACCTATATCCGAATGAACAGAAAAAACTAGCCGAAATGCTAAACGAACAGAGGGAAAAGAAAAATACGAGTGATAAGAAATAACAATCAGATGGATAGGGTATTTGTTGAAAAAGTGTAGTAGCAGAAGAAGGAATGTGCTATACTATTTTTAGCAGATACTCATATCCATTTTTTATTTTAGCTTGGAAGACAGACTTTGAGGGGAGAATATAGGAATGGATATTCAGGATAATAAATTAGCAGAAGAAAAAATACAAGAAAATCTAAATGAGAATATGGCTGATATCTTTGACAGCGTATTCAAAACGCTTCTGCAAAGATTTCCTAAACTTGCAGTAGCGTTGATAAATGAAGTGTTTCATGCTGATTATACAGAGGATGAAGTAATCATTCAGGGAAGAAACGAATATCATAGCATGGACGGCAAAGTTATCAATGATGCCATGATCAGGATCAGAGATAAAATTTATCATATCGAATGCCAGAGTACGAGTGATGGGCTGATGGTTATCCGTATGGTAGAATATGATTTTAAAATTGCTTTGGAAGAAACAAGAAATATTTTGATGGATGAACTGAAAAAGAAACCTGAGGAAAGAAGCAGAGAACCTCTCAGTTTTCGGTTTCCCAAGTCCTGTATGGTATGTGTAAGGTCGGGAATACAAAAAGGGGAATCATTAAAGCTGCAGATCGTTATGCCAAATGAACAAAAGGTGCTGTATGAAGTGCCAGTTGTACAGGCACAGAGTTTTTCCAAAGAGGATATGTTTAAGAAAAGACTCCTGATACTAATACCGTTCTATGTGCTTCGGTATGAGAGGGATATAAGGGATGGGAAGAATGAAACTCTGGACAAACTGGAGCAGGAATATAAATTTATTAAAGATCAACTTATTGCAGAGGGCGATTCCATAAATGAGCCGAGACTTTATTTTGACCTCGCTGTGTTGTCGCAGAGAATATTAGACTATGTAGGAAGAGATAATAAGGAATATAAGGAAAGGATGGGAAACGCTATGGGTGGAGTAATACTTGAAATGGAATCAGATAAAATATGGGATAAGGCAGGACGGTATGCAGACAGGCGGCGACAGATATTAAACATTGATAATATGGTGAAGAAATTAAATATGTCTTTGGAGGAGGCATGTGGGATTCAAGATATTACCGTAGAGGATTACCAGAAAGCGGTAGAATTTGTTAAGGAAATAGAGGAAGAGAGATTAGCTAAGGCAGGTAATCCATAGAAAGCTACAGGAGTGTCATGACCTTATTTTGACCTTGAAAATTTTAAAACAGGCTGCTTTCAGAGAAAAAGAGGGGCGGATTCTGTGGGAAAAGCCTGAAAATAGAGGAGCCTCTAGGAGAAAAATAGCCGTTAACGTCCGTGAGGGTGGTAGGACAGTAGGGTCTGGAAGGGTTGCTACTATCATTGAGTAATCTTGTAATTAGAGCCAAATAATAAAAATAAGCACCGCAATCCTTTGAGAAATCAAGGGGTTGCGGTTTCTTAATGTCTAAAAATAATAGCAAACAAAAGGAAAAGCCCCTTGCCGGAGTTTCATTCTTGTAGCATTGTCTATATCCTCATACACTTTCTTTGTCACTGGCAAGGTGGAGTAATCAGCAATTTTCTGTTTTTTCCAAATATCAAACATATCCTTTGGCGTAAAGTAGGATTCAAAACTTTCCCGGCTCTCATTCAGTGAAGCAAGGAATTGACACATATCTGCATTATATAAGTGTCCTTTTTCATTTCCATAGAATTTAATATTGGCATACCAACGGTTATCTTCGGTTTCTATGTCATTGAAAAATTTATCGTTGATTTCCAGTTCATAGCGCAATTCTGTTAATTCGTTCAACTCTAAAAGAAAACTGATAATATCGCCCATAGACGATAAAGAAAATTCATTGTCTGAAATGCCAAAAAGCCAATCCAAAGAAACGTGATATTGCTTTGCTATGGCATAGAGTACCTCGTTGGACGGAGATACCGTTCCATTCTCATAACTGGATAGGGTGGATTGCTTTATGCCTGGATTTACGATGATGATAAAATTAAAAAATACAGGGAATGACTTTTCAGGTGTTTCATGGTAGAATAGAATAAAAGACGGGAGGCATGCGATGCGTAAATTGAAGGTTTATCTGGACACGTCAGTGGTCAGCTACCTGTATCAGCTGGACACACCGGAAAAAATGAAAGATACGCTGGAATTGTGGGAGCTGTTCAGACAGGGACGCTATGAAGTGTATATCTCTGATATTGTGCTGAATGAGATCAGCGGCTGCAGCCAGGAAAAGCTGGATATCCTCCTTGGCTATCTGAAACAGGTTCAGTACCATCTGGTCCACACGGATGAGGATACGGTGGAGCTGGCGGAGAAATTCATTGATTTTGGCATCCTGAAGAAAAAGAGCTTTGATGACTGCCAGCATATCGCGGCAGCGATCCTGGCCGGATGTGATATTATTACATCCTGGAACTTTAAACATATCGTAAATGTAAAGACAGTGCGGGGAGTAAAGACCATCACGACATTGGAAGGCTATAAGGATCTGCTGATCTATCCGCCCTCCGTGCTGCTGGAAGGAGATGATGAGGATGATGACGAAACCGATAGTGAGTAAAGATTTTAATCTGGAGGATATTCGGAAGATCCGAGAATATAATTCTCTGCGCCATGTCCAGATGACTCCCAGAGAGATCGTAGAGGATACCCGGAAGGGTGCAGCGATGATACTGGAGAGGCTGCGGCAGAGTGAAAAGGCAAGTGTATGACAGGATTTTGGAAAAGGCGGTCAGAGATGGCTGCCTTTTTGTGAAATGAGAAGAGGGGAATACTATAAGACAAAAGGAAAATGACGCAATAGAAAGTTTATGATAGAATAGATTAGAAGGGGTAGGGGGTATTTTAAAAATGAGGAGAAGACTGATATGATGACATTCGCTGAATTAAACTGTTATATAAAACATTATCTCGAAGAGGACAAGACACACACTGCTATAATGTTAACAGGAGAATGAGGATCGGGAAAGACATACTATGTTGAGAAGATACTTACTCCATTCTTGCAGAAGGAGAAAAAGAATGGATGTATTGTTATTTCACTATATGGCCTTGAAACTCTTTCAGATATAAGCAAAAGTATTTATATGGAATTAAGGATGAAGGCATTAGATAAAGATTCCGAGGTATTGGCAACCGGAAAACTTATAGCGAAAACAATCGCTAAAGGTGCGGCAGGGATATTTGGAATTGACGTAAATATGTCTGAGGATGATCTGCAAAAAATGTATTCTTCCGTTGATTTAAGTAAAAAATTGCTTGTTTTTGAAGATGTGGAGCGAAGCAACATAGAAATAGCAAAATTATTGGGATATGTCAATAATCTTGTGGAGCGAGATGGTGTTAAGGTACTTCTTGTTGCAAATGAAAATGAAATACTAAATAAAGCACCTGAAAAATTTGATTTTCAGTTTACAAAATTGTTTTCCACAGATTCAAAGAATGACAATATGGAAGATAATAAAAATGATATCCCGGAAGTTGTACAGAAATATTTGAAAATAAAAGAAAAAACGATTAGCGATACTATCTGTTTTGAAAGTGATTATCATGATGCTGTAAAGAATATAGTAGATACTTTTGACAATGAGAGGCTGAAAGAAATTATTGGGAGAGATGAGGAGGGGATTGAAGAGCTTGTTTCGATGGTAAGAGGCCAGTGCCATAAAAACTTTCGTACATTTATTTTCGCAACACAAAAAACAGTTGATATATATGAAAAACTGGATGGCAGCTTTGATAAGGAATTTTTGAAATGTATTTATTTCGGGAGTATTTCTTTTGCGGCAAGAATTAAAGCCGGAGAGTTTCCTGCATGGCAAGGTACAGAATGCCTTTCTACAATATTAGGCTCAAACTGGAATCCGCTATTTAGGTTTTGTTATGATTACGTAGGATGGCAGAAGCTGGATATTACCAAGATCAGGGATGCAGAGGAAGCATACCATAAAATGAAACTGTATGATAAACATGCAGATAGAAGTGACACTGACCTGCAAAAACTGTATAGCTATCATGAACGGACAGAGGAGGAAGTAAGAGCTGTTTTAGGAATTATAGAGGGGCGATTGAAAGATCCAGAAGATATAGGATTTTATAGTTACGGAAAGCTGGCAGCATATCTAGTGATGATCAAGCATGTGATTGGCTTTGATTATACGCAATGCAGGCAATATATGGTTGAAAATCTCAAAGGGAAGGGAGAGGAAATAGACTCTGACATATTGTTTTTACCAATGTATGATTTTGAGGGAGATGAAAAAGCAGAATTTGATAATTTTGTAAAAGAACTCTCCGATTCCATGAATGTCAAATGTATTCAGGATAGTTTTTCCTATGAGCCAGATGCTATAGCGGGTTTATATGATTATGCAATAAGAGAGAAAAATAAAATAAGCGGAAATCATGCATTTCTTAGCAAGTTTAATATTGAACAGATTGTAGAAATGCTTTTCCATGCATCATCAAAGCAAATCAGTGATTTTCGAGGAACCTTATTTGCAGTATACAGACATGCAGGTAAGGCGGAATTTATTGAAGCTGATATGATGGCAATGAGAAAACTATTAACATTAGTTCAAGGAAGAGTAGATTCTAAAAATTATGAATTGGATAAAATTCAAGTAAAACAACTTCATTGGCTTTGTGGGAATATAAAAACATTTATTGCACAAATTTCATGAGTAGAAAAAATATGCTTCAGATACTGATACAAAGGTAAGGAATTTTTAAAATTTGTTTGTAATACATGAAAGGCGGTCAGAGATGGCTGCCTTTTTATTATGGGAGGAAATACTCTATTGCCAGGCTCCTGGGCCACAGCAGCCTGGTCAATGTAAAATACTATCGGAAAATGAGCAACCAGACCCTGGCGGATGAGACACGGCAGGCAAAGAAAGTCATGATGCGTCTGTGTGCTAAAATCGTAGCAGATACAGACCTTTACGAAACGGACAAGGAAGTGCAAAATCTGATAGACTGGGTATGCCTTTCGGAGCAGATAAAGGAAAATAATAATACAATCCGTAATCTGACCGGGGAATATAAGAAGATAGAACCAGATTGCCGGGAGGGAGTACGGGCACAGTTGGAGCGCATGAAAGAACTCTGCAAAGAGCGGAATAATCTTTATGAGAAACAGAATGACTTGAAAGGGCAGAAGTGGAAAATAGAAAAATCGTTAAAACGATAATAAATGTGGGGTGCGGTGGTTGCTGCACCCTATATTTTTGTGGTAAATGAGGAACGGAAGTGATATAATTAAATGAACAAATCGGGAGTTGTTAGTGTGTTTGAATGCGATAGAATTGGAGGTTAAGTAAGGCAATTTAAATTTGTAAAGATAGATATGAAAGGAGCAATGATATGCAAAACCTGTTTTGTGAGGGTCTGTTAGAGAATGATATAGTCAAATTGCT
>VSOD01000280.1 GCA_009774655.1 Lachnospiraceae bacterium | reverse complement strand
AGTCTTTCTCCGTAAGATTCCCTTAAAAATGGGAAAAAGGAAAAAGACTTTCCATAATAAATCACTATACATAAGCGGCTCTGTCTTACATAGATAATCATAAAAAGAAATAGCATCCCGCCCTGAGAAAGTTGGATGCCATTCTTATAGTTATTCTTCACTGAGGGCAATCGGAGATTTCAATTCCGATCACTTCTAAGTAGATTATACACCGGAGCCGCTTGATTTTCAAGTGGCTCTTATTTTTTGACGACAATTATGCCTCCGGCTCCTCTTCATGATACCGTGCCACCGCCGACTGGATCCTCTCCACAGGATTGAGCAGATCGCTGATGGAAGTATCGTGATTCAGGGTGTCGATGATATAGGCAATGTATTTGCTCATATCGCAGTCGATGTACCACTCGCGGCTAAGCAGTTCCGGCGTCTGGTAGATCAGGTTGGTGGTCAGCACACGGTGGATCAGGCCGTCTTCATATGCCTTATCGAACCCTTCAAGACCGGCGGTAAAAAGGCCGAAGGTGGCGAATACGAAGATTCTGTTGGCTTTGCGTTCCTTAAGGGCGCTTGCCACTTCCAGGACACTTTCGCCGGAGGAAATCATATCATCTATGATGATCATATCCTTGCCTTCTATGCTGGAACCGAGGAATTCATGGGCCACAATGGGGTTGCGGCCGTTGACGATGCGGGTGTAGTCCCGTCTCTTGTAGAACATACCCATATCAAGACCAAGCACGTTGGCAATGTAGATCGCTCTCGTCATACCGCCCTCGTCTGGGCTGATCACCATCATGTGGTCGTTGTCGATCTGCAGGCCTTTCACATGGCCCAAAAGTCCTTTGATAAACTGATAAGCAGGCTGTACGGTCTCGAAACCGTTCAGCGGGATGGCATTCTGCACGCGGGGATCGTGGGCGTCAAACGTGATGATATTGTCTACGCCCATATTGACCATTTCCTGCAGGGCCAGGGCGCAGTCCAGAGATTCTCTGGCGGAACGCTTGTGCTGGCGGCTCTCATAGAGATAGGGCATGATGACAGTGATCCGTCTCGCCTTGCCGCCCACGGCGGCGATGATACGCTTTAAATCCTGATAATGGTCGTCCGGTGACATGTGGTTCTCATGGCCGCAGAGAGAATAGGTCAGGCTGTAGTTGGCCACGTCCACCAGAAGATAGAGGTCTGAGCCGCGAACCGATTCCTTGATCACGCCTTTGGCTTCGCCGGAGCCGAACCGGGGCACTGTTGCCTCCAGAATATAGGAATCCCGCTGGTAGCCGGAGAAGGCCAGGGAGTCTTTGTGCTCGCTCTCGCGTTCGGTTCTCCATTTTACCAGATAATAGTCTACCTTTTCGCCCAGAGGCTTGCATCCGGCCAGCGGGATGATGCCGAGGGAACCTACCGGGATGGTTTCAAGATTTCTTTTTTCTTCGCGTTTCGTCATGAAAGGATCCTCACTTTCTGTTCATCAGGCGTTTTCTGTACATACGGATATCCTGTCCGGTCAGCTTACAGATTTCATAGTGGCTCGTGATTCGGGAAAAGATACGGTCAGAGTATCGGTTCCGCAATTCTTCCAGAGAAAGGTTGGTGGAGATGATGGTAGCCTTTTTCCCCATATGGCGCTCGTTCAGAAGAGCAAAAAGCTGGGATGTCACAAACTGGTTGGTCAGTTCGGTGCCCAGGTCATCGATGATCAGCAGATCGCACTGATACAGATCCGCGTAGGTTTCACGCAGTTCTTCTCTATTCTTATAATCAAAGGAATTCTTGGATAATAAATCAAACAGGCCGGTGGTGCTGAAATAGATCACGGAATGACCGCTCTCGATCAGTTCCTTGGCAACACAACCGGAGAGAAAAGATTTTCCCGTCCCCACTGTACCATAAAAGAAGAGATTATGGTAGTCGGAATTGAAATTTTTGACAAAGTTTCGGCAGGTCCGCACCGCATTCTTAAAACGGGACAGGTCCTCGCCCTCATAATACTCATAGGACAGAGTATCGAAATTCTCTGTGCGGAGCATTTCGCGTATGTTGGACTGTTCATAGAGCAGGGTGATCATGGCCTGCTTAAAACAGTGACATTTCTCGCTGCCGATATAGCCCGTATCCTGACAGTCCGGGCATTCATAGACCGGTTTCAGATAATCCGGGGCAAAGCCGGCGTCCTCCAGAAGCTGCGCTTTGCGGCCCGATAATTCGGCCAGCGAATCGCGCAGGTCTTCCATGGCCTCCTCGTCACCGCAAAGCAGCTTCCTGCCCTGGGCTACGGAGACGGCCGCCACCATGTCTTCCAGATCCCGGTATCCGGGAATGCGGTCGTAGACACAGGCAAGCCGGCGCTCTGCCTCACGGCGGCTTTTCAGCTGCTTTATCTCATATTGATGAAGGATCGTATCGTATTGCGCGTTTGTCAGGGACACTTTATGCTCCTTATAATGCTGTCTCAGCGGCTCTTTAATTGCTGATCAGTTCCTGTTCTAAAGCATCGAAATCGTAGCTGTTCTGTGTAAATTGGTTGAACTTGTTGGTGACGGCGGCTGCTTTGGCGGGTTTCGTCCGATGGTAATGCTCGTCCAGAGACTGAATATCGTTTATGCTGTGTACGCCGGATTTGTGCCAGCTGGCAAGGATCCTGTCGGCATACTCGAAACGATGTCTGTCTGTCGCCAGTACGGTGCGCTCGCAGGCGGCAAAAACAATATCGGTACCAAAGCCGTATTCTTTCGTCCAGCGTGTGATATAGGAGACCTCCGTCTTCGTTGGGGTGCCGTTCTTGCCAAGCGCTTTCATGATCTCATAGACTGATCTGTCGTATTTGCCGGCCATTCCGGCAGCCTGTCCGGGAGTGGTCACCCCCTGCTGTGCCCAGCTGATGGCAACCTTCTCGATATAGCGCAGATCCTTCTTGCCGTGATCCACACAGTACTGGATCAGATAGTCGATCAGGTCTTCGGAGAAGGCGAGCCTGTCCGAGATAAAAAGGATCGTCCGCACATCATTGGCGCTGAGCGTTTTGCGCAGATACTGCTCCGCCACGAAAAGCAGTCTGGCAGTGGCCTCGTCGGATTTGAAAGCCTTCAGCTCGTCCAGCGTATAGTTGGGCTTCACATAGATATTGTCAAGCGAAGTATCGGCAGGTTCTTCCGGTTCCGGGGCGGGCTCCGGAACTTCTCGTGGAGCCGCTGACGCCTGGCCGGATACTGCCAGCTTGGAAGAGATGGGCACCACCGAGGCAAGCGGCGCTGCGGCCGGCGTGGATGCAGCCGGAGCAGACGCGGAAAAATCCTTCAGATGGATGCCGATCACGTTCTTATGCTCGTCCAGATCAAGTGTCAGGAGCTGATTCTTCTCCCAGTATTTCAGGGCACGCATCACGTCCTTCTCCGTATAGTTAAAAATATCCGCAATATCAGAGATACTGGTAGCGCGGCTGGCGCTCATCATACGGAGCAGATACAGATAGATCTTAAGCTGCGCATCATTGGCAGCCTTCATGTATTCGTCGATAAACCGATTGGAAATAACTGTCGAATCGGTATGGTTATCCTGATAAATTGTGAAACAACTCATTACTACACCACCTTCGCCTTACCCCTAAAGCACAACATGTGTCAGAAGGACACATCTGGCATTATAGCATAGCGCTTCCCAAAATAAAATAGGTAAACAGTAACAAAGAAAAAATAAGAACAGATGTTTACCAAATGTGGATAATGTGGATGGAGCAGCAGGATTTCCCGAAATACGGGAGATGATCCGCATCAGAATATCCACAGAAAGCCGGTAAAAAAGCCGGTCATTTTCTGTGGATACTGTGAATAATTATTTCTGTAACAGGTGATCGCCGACTTTTACGATATCTCCGGCGCCCATAGTTATCAACAGATCCCCTTTTGTGCAATTTTCTAAAAGGAAACTTTCAATTTCCGAAAAAGAGGGGAAATAATAACAGCGGTGTCCCAGCTTCTCGATCTCTGCCTGCAGCGTCTGCGAGCTGATGCCCAGCGTATCCTTCTCTCTGGCCGCGTAGATGTCTGCGAGGACGATCTCGTCTGCCAGAGACAGCGATTTGGCAAAGTCTGCAAGAAAGGTCTTCGTCCGCGTGTATGTGTGAGGCTGGAAGACACACCAGGTGGTTTTGTGAGGAAGTTCTCTGGCAGCCGTCAGCGTAGCCGCAATTTCCGTAGGGTGATGGGCGTAGTCGTCAATGACGGTGATGCCGTTCACTTCACCTTTATGCTCAAACCGTCTGTCGGTGCCGCCGTAGGAACGAAGCGCCGCGGCGGTCGTTTCGACGGGAATGTCAAGCAGGTCTGCCAGCGCGATGGCGGCCACTGCATTATAGACATTGTGTTCGCCGGGAACGCGCAGAGAGAATACGTCTTCTTTTCCGCTTCTCCGCATAAGATGGAAAGAGGGACAACCCGACGCATCATAGGTGATGCCTGCCGGATGGTAGTCACAGCCGGCAGAAGAGCCGTAAGTGATAATCCGGCAGGAAAGCCCTTCGGTGATCTCTTCGAAACGGTCAATGTCGCCGCTTATGATCAGCGTGCCGTCAGCGGGCAAGAGCTCTGCAAAACGGTGGAAGGAGCTGCGGATATCATGAATATCTTTAAAGAAATCCAGATGATCCTCTTCTATATTAAGGATGATGCCGATTTTAGGGAAAAAACTCAGGAAACTGTTGGTATACTCACAGGCCTCCGTGACAAAATATTCGGAAGAACCCACACGGATATTGCCGCCGATCGGTTTATAGATACCGCCGATGGAAAGTGTCGGATCGGCCTTGTGCTCCAGAAGGATCCCGGAGATCATGGAGGTGGTGGTAGTCTTGCCGTGGGTGCCGCTGATGGCAATGGGCACCTGGTAATTTTTCATCATCTGGCCCAGAAGCTGCGCACGGGTCAGGGTAGGGATGTTCAGGCGGCCGGCGGTACTAAGCTCCGGATTGTCGGGACGGATCGCGCTGGTATAGACGATCAGGTCGATGTCTGCCGTGATATTCTCCGCCTGCTGGCCGTAATGCACGACGGCGCCCTGCTCCTCCAGCGTGTGTGTGAGCGGGGAAGGGGTCCTGTCGGAGCCGGATATGCGAAAGCCCTCCGACAGAAGGATCTCTGCCAGGCCGCTCATGCTGATGCCGCCGATGCCGATGAAATATATATGAATAGGACTGTTGAAATTGATCTGGTACATGGATATCTCCTTGGCAAATTTACATTTTTTACTAGTATTATACTCATTTGCCCAAAAAAAACCAATATGTTTTTGGAAAATGTAGTCCGGAAGCGTGATATGGGGTTTTTTGGACGGAACACATGGGGCCGGACATATAAAAAGGCGTGCCTGCGGATCAGGGAACCGACTTGGGGATAATTGATATCCGACAGAGAATAAAATAACAGAGAAGAAAGCGGCAGTATATAAATCCAACAAATACATTTTTTTTCAAAGAAGATAATTGTGCATTGTTAACATAATAGGCGAAATAACGGGAGAATAAATTCGTAAATAATATTCACTTTCAATTCAGAGTGTGATATAATTATGCAAAGCCATAAAACCCGGTTGAGATTTTAATATATTATTATATTAATTTTTATAAAAACTAGAAAACAAGAGCTCATAACATGGTTAAGAAGGAAATGAATGCCATGCTATTAGCAGGCGGTCAGGGAAGCAGATTGGGG
>VSOD01000028.1 GCA_009774655.1 Lachnospiraceae bacterium | reverse complement strand
GGTCTGGGTATAGGCAGTCACCGGAAGTATTGCTGCGTTAACAGGCTGTTCTCCAACAATCCTGTCAGGAGCCGCTGTCCCGTCTTCCTGCCGGCCTCCAGTCTCCAAAGAGCTTGCTGCCAGAGCCGCCAGCTCATCTTCCGTCAATCCATCCCGTATCAGAACCGTTGTCGCGTTGTTCTCCTTCAGATAAGGAAGAGTGCGCCGCTCTCGAAAATTCGGATCATTGGCGTCCCGCGTAGTATTCAGGATCACGGCCCCGTCCAGCCGCGGTTCCACCCCGATCTGCGCACAGTATTCCAGAAAACTGTCGTCATCCAGAACAACCAGCGGCGCATTTACCACAAAACCGCCGGAAACCCTGGAGACATATTCCGCCGGAGGGTTCTCAAAGCCCCCTGCTGCCAACATTTCCGCGCTGATCTCTTCCGGTGTGACGATCCTTCGCGCCGCTGCTTTCTGGTAGGCTGTACAGCTGCGTACTCCCGGCAGAGTCTGCAGGGTGTTCCACGTCTGGTCGATTTCATCTGACAATTTCTGTTCTCCGGACTGCTTCTGTGCTTCGGACTGTTGCTGCCGGTCTGATGCCGTTAATTTCACAAAATCACCAAGGTCCGTATCTTTCATCGTCGCCATCACGTCCCAGGCGTCCTGGTATCTGGCGAAGTATGTCTCCTGCTGGCTGACCTCCGTGATCGTGATAAAACACATCATAAAGGAAAAAGCCAGAAAGGAAAAAACCAGCGACAAGGCTGCGGTGCGCATGGCTTTTCGCTGCGCTTTCAGCGCATTTCCGGCCAGCTCTCCCTCTATTCCGAACAGCAGTGACAACAGTCTGGAATTCTTTTTTCGTTTCAGCTGCAGCTCTCCGGTATTTTTGATGGCCTCCAGAGGCGTCAGCCTGCTCATCTTCCGCGCCGGAATCCAGGCAGAGACAAGCAGCGTGACAGCAGTTGTCAAAAGCGACAGACACAGGATCAGGGGATGATAGCCAAACGGCAGCACAAGCCTTCCCTCCACGTCCGCCAACAGAAGATTCGTGGCTGCCACCATTCCCATACTGACCAGTATGCCCAGCAGGCTGCCTGCCAATACCGGCCTGGCACACAGCACAAACGCCTCCTGCAAAAGGCAGGTGCGGATCTGGCCCGGCGTGGCGCCGATGCTTGACAGAATACCGAACTGGTGGATTCTGGCACTCATGGACACCGCAAAAGCGTTGTGAATGACCAGCACAAGCGACAGACAGGCCGCCGCCGTGACCGCCAGTGCAAACGGAAACACCCAGCGCAGGGCAGTATCCTCGGCGCTGCGAACCAGATACATGTTTAGAAGAGCGTAGTGATACGTGACGGCGGGATATTCGTCACCATCCACCAGATCTGCAATACGGGGCAGGTCTTCGAAAACCTCCCTCTTATTGATAAAGGTAAGATCGACCACCGTTTCCTGTCCTGCTGACAGGTCCTCGTTGATCACTGCCGCTTCCACATTGGCATGATTCCGGATACGTCCTAAATCCTGTTCGCTGATCTCGCCCACGATCCGGCCCTGCCAGTCGCCTTCCTCCGTTTTGATCCGCTCGATCTCATAGACCCACAGATTGTAAAAAATACTGCACAGCAGGGACAAAAGCAGAGCAGAGATAAAAGCCGCCGTCATAACCGATATGCTGGATGCACGGTTCTTTTTGAGGTAACCGGATGAATATTCTTTCCACATACCTGTCACCTCCTTTTCTCGTCGGCCAGGATCCGGCCGTCTTCTATGGTGACGATCCGGTCCGCCTCCAGCGCGATCTTTTCATCATGGGTGATCAGCAGGATCGTCTGCTTTAAACTGCGGTTGGACAGTTTTAGCATATCTATGATCTCTCTGGAATTCTTCTGATCCAGATTGCCGGTGGGTTCGTCCGCCAGCAGAATTGCCGGGCGGTAGATCAGCGACCGGGCAATGGCCGCCCGCTGCTGCTGGCCGCCTGAAAGCTGATTCGGCAGCAGGTCCAGCTTTTCCTGAATGCCCAGAGACTGTACGATCTGGTCAAAAAATGCCGGATCCGGCTTCTTTTTATCCAAAAGAAGGGGCATAAGGATATTCTTTCGAATCGTGAGCGTCGGAATCAGATTATAAAACTGATACACCAGCCCCACCTTCCTGCGCCGGAAAATGGCCGCCTGTTTCGCATGCAGGGTCGCAAGGTCGGTGCCCTCCACCGTCACTTTGCCCGCAGTGGGCTTATCCACACTGCCCAGAATGTGCAGCAGCGTGGACTTTCCGGAGCCGGAAGCCCCGATGATCGCCACGAATTCTCCTTTTTCAACGGTCAGATCAATGCCTGCAAGCGCCACCGCCTGATTGCCGCCGCTGCCGTAGGTTTTTTCCACACCTTCGCATTTTAAAATCTCCAAAATAATTTCCTCCTGTCAATTCCTTGTATTTTACGCCGTTCCAAACGGGGTATACCCGGGTGCGTGAGCAGAACCGCAGATTTTGTTTCTCCGGCTCCTCTCTGTACCTGAATTATAGACGGGTAAAGTGACAGCTTGGTGACAGTATCGGAAATGTCCTGAAAGCTTTACCGGTAGAAGCGAATTTCGAAGCAGGCCCCGCCCGTCCGCACGCCCTTCTGCACATCCGTCTGCAGATTGTACGCGGAGAGGATGCCGTTCTGCCCTTCGATGATGGCTTTGGAGAGCGCAAGGCCGATGCCAATGCCGCCGCCTGCCGCATCTTTTCCCCGATAGAAACGCTCGAAAAGGCGGGGCAGGTCTTCTTTGGCGAAACCTGGTCCGGTATCCTGAATCCGGATCAGCGTGTAGAGGGGATTCTTTTCATAGACGCAGCGAACCGTACCGCCGGACGGGGTGTGCTCCATGCAGTTTTTCAAAAGATTCATCACGGCCTCCATGGTCCACTCCATATCCGCCAGAATGCATGTCCCGCCCGCTTCCGGTATCTCCACCGTGATATTTTTCTCCCGAAAAAGCTCCTGCAGATTTTCGGCAGACAGCACAAGCAGGGTGAAAACGTCGACTTCCTTTTTCTCAAGCGTCAGCGTGCCGGCGTCGATGCGGGAAAGCAGAAGGAGCGCTTCTTCCAGACGGGTCAGCCGAGCGAGCTGCCCCGCGATCCGGGCAAGATGTCCTGCTTCCGTCCCCTCTCCTGTCATTTCACTGCGGAGCATCTGCACGGACAGAGATATGGCGGTGATCGGCGTCTTAAGCTGGTGGGCGATATTATAGAGGTTTTCGGCAAAATTATTTCTGGCCGCAAGCGCCGTATCTTTCGTCTGCCGCAGAGCGGTGACTGTCTTGTAGAGTTCGTCCTGCAGCCTGGAAAAAGCACCCTCGCCGACTTGCCCAAGCACGCCGCCACTTCCCCTGTTCACCTGTTCCAGATAGTTTGTTATTCCATTGACCTGCATGGTCACTCTTTTGTTCAAAAGCGAAAAAGACACCAGAAATAAGAGGCTGCCCGCAACAAATCCACTCCAGATAAAAAGCCTGCCTCCTATGCCGGCAGACTGCAAAAAATCGGTTGGCCGATAACCGTAGGCAAGAAGGAGGTTCTGTCCGGCCGAAGCAGACGGGTCGTATCGGTATTCTTTCAGCGCGTTCAGGACAGCCTGCTCGGTTTGGAAGAGGGCAGTTTGGCGATTAGCCTCCTGTTCATTATTCGGGAGATATGTCGCGCTGTCGGTCAGATGTTCAATCACACCCTCACAGATCTGTCCCAGCGTCTGCACGTATGCGTGTCCATAATACCGCTCCAGAAGCGCGGCAGTCACAGATGCAGACAACAGACTGGCCGACAGGACAAATCCTATCAGAATTGCGATATTTCTTCTTGCGGTCATGGTGTTTCCTCCATACGATATCCCACACTCCTGACAGTCTTAAGGCAGGCCGGCTGCAGCAGCTTGTCGCGCAGGCGTTTCATGGTGACGGTGAGCGTGTTGTCATTGACGAAATTACCGCTGCTGTCCCAGATTTTTTCCAAAAGAGATTGTCTGGTGACGGTTCTTCCTTTATTCTCCAGCAGGGTTAAGAGCAGCTGGTATTCTATCGGACTTAAGGGGACTTCCGCCCCGTTCCGGTATACCTGCATCTTCTCCCGGTCAAGGGATATTTCCCCGCAGGACAGATACTTCCCCGCAGCGTCCCGTGTTCTGCGCAGCAATGCCTGTATGCGGGAGTGCAGCACTTCCAGTTCAAAAGGTTTCACCACATAGTCGTCGGCACCGTTTTGAAAGCCGGACACGATATCCCGGGAATCGCCGCGGACGGTGATAAAAATCACCGGCAGATCTTTCCAATGGGAGCGGATCCACCGACAGAAAGCGCTGCCGGTACCGTCCGGCATATTCCAGTCCACCAGCGCCAGTGTGGGGAGCTTTCCTGCAAAAGCCTCCCTGGCCCCGGCGATTGTGGGAAAGATGGAAACGCTGTAGCCCTGCCGGTTCAGATATTCGCTCACCAGCCGGGCAATATTTTCGTCGTCTTCTATGTAGTAGATGGTTGTCATAACAACACCTCCAGTCTGCCGGGATTTGTTTTACATCCTAACATCTCCATGCCATTCCTATATTTTCCGCAAAAATCCATTTTCTATCAAGTGGTTTCCATCTGTCTCCTGATCCATTCCATGATCACATCCGCCAGATACTCCTGCTCTGACTCCGACAGCGCCTCTCCCTCCGCGATCCCGTGCCATTTCGCCAGACAGCCGCGGCAGCAGGTGGCCGTGGCGTGCTGGGCCACGAAGACCGGATGTCCGCGCATGGGCGTCTGTCTGCCGTCGTTTGCCGGCGCGGCCGGCGACAGTCTTTTGGCAATGAAATCCTGCGCGTGCTTTCTCACCGTGTCCATTCCTTTTTCCCGAACATAATTCCGGTCATTGCTTTTCAGGGAAAAACTGCTGCGGAATTCGGACTGGCCAAGCCGCTGGAACAGCGAACCGCTGTAAAGGGCCGGCTGTTCGCCGACCATGGAAGGCTGCGCTCCGCCTTTGTACCGGATCATCCTGACTTTATTTTGATTGAGACTACCTGCCACAGAGACTTCCTGCCGATCTGACCGAGCTGCCGGCACATCCCCCGCTGCTGCCTCTGCCCGGCCTGCGTTATTGTCAGATTGCCGTCCTGCCCGCTCTGTCTGCACCATACGCGCAACGATCCGGGACTCCATGCTGTCCTCCCGCAGACGTTCCGCCAGCTTCGTATTTCTGTCTGCGGTGGTCTCGTTTTTGACGGCGTACCAGACCGCCTTTTTCTCCCCGATCAGCACCAGGATCTTCTTCGCCCTGGTCACGCCGGTGTAAAGCAGGTTTCTCTGCAGCATCACATAATGGCTCATGGTAAAAGGCATCACCACAATGGGATACTCGGATCCCTGGGATTTGTGAATGGTGGTGGCGTAGGCAAGGGTCAATTCCTCCAGCTCACTTACGTCATACACCACTTCCCGTCCATCAAAATTCACGGTCAGTTCCCGCT
The DNA here is from genome assembly GCA_009774655.1 of Lachnospiraceae bacterium. Lineage (GTDB taxonomy): Bacteria > Bacillota > Clostridia > Lachnospirales > Lachnospiraceae > UBA3282. The sequence continues at coordinate 12,111 of VSOD01000028.1, read as the reverse complement.
CTTCCATGTCCACATGATTTATGACACCTATGTCACCATTGAAAACTTCCTTATCATAGTCGTTGCGGATCTGCATGACTTTATCATGGAGCCGGTACTGCGTGCCACCTCTGCGCAGGAAAATGCTGCCCGGATTCATGGCCTCCTGCAGCACCTGATTCAAGTTCGCCGCCCCACAGACGCCTCTCTGCATGGGCGTCAGCACCTGAATATCCTGCAGGGCATCCACATGATAATAGCGCGGCAGATTTTCGGTGCAGTATTTCACCAGAAGCTCCACCACCTCTTCATTGGTCTCTTTCGCGGCAAAAAAGAAATCCGAGTCCCGGCCGCCCCGCATGTCGATCTGCTCCCCTTTGTTGATGCGGTGGGCATTCATGATGATACGGCTGCCCTGGGCCTGCCGGAAGATCCGGCTTAAACGCACTACAGGGATCCGCCCGGAAGAAATGATATCTTTCAGCACATTTCCGGCGCCCACCGAGGGCAGCTGGTCGGTGTCGCCCACCATGATCAGCGTCATTTGCTCCGGCATGGCTTTTAACAGGTTGTACATCAACATAATGTCGATCATGGAGCACTCGTCCAGAATGAGCACGTCTCCCTCCAGCGGGTTTTCTTCCTTACGCTGGTAGCCCTCCGGTGGCTTATACTCAAGCAGCCTGTGAATGGTCTTTGCCTCCATGCCGGTGGCCTCGGACATGCGCTTCGCCGCCCGTCCCGTAGGTGCCGCCAGAATAATACGGCAGCCGGCGGCACGATAGGCGGCGATGATCCCCATGGTTGTGGTGGTCTTGCCCGTACCCGGGCCGCCGGTGAGCACCATGATCTTGGAAGATACCGCTGCGCGGATCGCTTCCAGCTGGACTTCGTCGTAGGTGATGTGCTGTCCCTGCCCTGTCCGGCCCATGACCGTCTCCATCACCGTATCCACATCCATCTGCACACGGCGCTCGGCCGCCAGCAATTTAAGCAGCCGCTTCGCACAGCCAGTCTCGGAAAAGAAAAAAGGCGGCAGGTAGATGGCCTCCTCCTCCCGGATCACCTCCTCCGTGCGCAGCATTTCGTCCAAAGTAATCTCCAGCTCCGCCTCCTCCACCTCCAAAAGCTGCACCGCAGCCTGAATCAGCTGCTCCCTTACCGCATAGCAGTGGCCATTCTCGGAAAGTTTATTCAATGTATAGAGAATACCGCTCCGTAAGCGGATAAAGCGGTCCTTCTCAATGCCCATCTTCTCCGCTATGGTATCCGCCGTCTTGAAACCGATGCCCCAGATATCGTCGGCCAGCCGGTAAGGATTCTCCTGCACGACGCTGATACTGTCGCTGCCATAGGTCTTAAAGATCTTCGTGGCATGGCTGGTGCTGACTTCATGCCCCTGCAGAAAAAGCATGATATTCTTGATCTCTTTCTGCTCTTCCCAGCTCTTCCTGATCCGCTCCACCCGCACTCTGCCGATGCCTTCCACCTCGATCAACGCATCCGGATTTTCCTCGATCACATCCAGCGTGTCCTTTCCGAATTTCTCCACAATGCGGCGGGCAAACTTCGGCCCCACGCCTTTGATCAGACCGGAACCAAGATATTTCTCGATGCCGTAAACCGTGGCCGGAAGGGTCTCTTCGAATTTCTCCACGGAAAACTGGCGGCCGTATTTGGCGTCCACCTTCCAGACGCCTTCCAGCGCAAGCACCGAGCCTACGTGAGTGTCCGGCATAATGCCGACTACCGTCACCAGATCCTGGGCGTTCTTGACAGCGCATTTGAGTACTGTGTAGCCGTTGTCGGCATTCTGATATGTAATTCGTTCTACGACACAGCGTAAGTGGTCCATGGGAAGTCTCCTTTAATGAGTGAGCAGGAGAATAGCCTGTTTTCCGGCATTCTCCGGTGTGACTGTGATTTGCCGCAGGATAAATGCAGTATTTATTATGCAATGCAGTTTTTGCTGTGCAATGCAACCTTTTTTATGTAATACAACATTTGTTATGTCGTTTACTATACCTTGCCCAACGCTAAATAAATATACGGCAGTCTAAAGGGCAGCTCCAGCTGTTCAATCATCATAAAATCCAGCCACACATTGGTATCGCTACTAATATATTCCATCCACAGCCCCCTCTTCTGAAAAACACTGCTCTTCTACAAACGAATAGGGCTGTTTCAGTAATTCCGCACCTTTCTGTATGGATATCTCACTCTCACTGACTGCACGGAATACCAACTGCATAAATAAACCTGGTTCTTCTTTCCGGATACGAGTTGGCTCATGCTTCTTCCATCCCGCCTGACCAGCTTGAATATAAAAGTTTTTTGTCACATTGTCATTTACGATCCCACAGAGATTCGCACGCTTAACCAGAAGATACATGGAGATACCATATTCCTTGCACGTGAGGATCATATCTTTCGTTATGGCCGTTCTTCTGATTCCCAACTCTCTTTTTGCATCAGGAACAGGAAAAAGGAAAGCGCCACTGATTGCGGTCGCCATCTTTTCGATTTGCTTTCCCTCCATGTCATCCGGCCATTTAAATATAAAATGTGCCAGCTCATGTGCGATTGTAGATCTAATCCTCTCCGTACTCATTCGGCCATTCACTATAATATACGGTCGTCCATTCACTGATCCATTCATTCCCGAGAATGCATTATTATCAAGCTCCATTACATATATCAAAATGCCCTTATTCTCCAGGAGCTCGACCAGATTGCCCACCGGCCCGAACTCTGAAATACGAAGATATTTACGCATCGCCATTGCATTTTCTTCAACATTGTCAGTTAACATCAGCCCATGACAAACCGGCGCATCCGGCAGTACATCTCCTCCAAGAGCATCAATGACCGAATAGAACCTGCCCAGATATTCTTCTACAGATTCTTTTATATACTCCTGCTGCCTGATAGAAAGTTTACTGCTCTTCCTGAATTCTCCATGCGCAAACACAAGTTTCGTATTTCTATTGTTTAAAAAGTCGGTAGTTCTTACCCCCAATGCCTTTGCAAGTGCTCGGATCATATCCATGCCCGGCTTTCTTTCTCCACTTTCGTAATAGCTAATCGTCATTGCGGATACCCCAACCAAAGAGGCCAGCTGTTTCATGGACATACCACTTTTTAATCTATAAAATCTCAAATTTTTACTGAACATTTCACCGCCTCCTTCTGTTTATATTTTAACATTTTTGGCAGAAAAGTAAACAAGCAAAAAGACATATCCTGCTAAATTTTTCACAGGTTATGCCTTTATATAGTCTCACACTATTTTATACCCGCTCCCAGATCTCATATCCCTGCCTTCTGGCCGAATCATACACCGGACGCATATTCTTCATCAGAATATTATAAAACTCCTCTTTCGAGTTTCCTTTACGGTACAGCTCCTGGCCGGCCCAGATAGAATGCAGATTATCTCTATAACACGCTTTAAATAATCCGTAAATTCCTTCTTTACCGTGTATGGTTTCATACATCATATATTGGTTGGCGGCGAATCTGCCAAAGAACGGATCCCACTTGGGGAGTTTATTGCTCTTGGCAGAATTCAAAGAGGAATCCATCGGCATCAGATTCCAGAGCTCGTCGTTCATCACAAAGGACCACGGGATAAAATGATCCACATCATATTGCTTCGGCACTACCGGATCGCCTGTAAATACATCTTTTACTTCACCTATATCCAAGATTCCTTCCCAGAGTTTACGCACTCTGTTCAATTTCCGCATCTTCTCATCCATAGGAGCCAGCTTATAGATTAGACCCGGGATTTCCGGATTATTATTTTGAAGCCATTTAACTTTTTCATACTGGATCCAGCCAAGTATTGAGACCGTATGATCCTGAATCATTTTGATCCAGGAAGTATTGAAATAGACTTCTTTTTTCAGCCGGCTTCCGGAACCCAGCGTATAAGGCAATGGCGTTATCGCCTGATCAATACGCTCAATATATGCCGTCATCCTAACAACACTTCCCCATTCTGCAGGCTCGATGCTTTTGCGGAAAAACCCGGCCAGAGCGCGGTACGGCACCATATTGGTAAGCTGTTCTTTGTATTTCTTCAATTCGGCATTATGATTTTTTATCTCGTTTTTGATTTCAACTTTTGATGCATTCGCCGGAAGTCTACTCAATTCAGACAGATAAAGGATCGCCCTTTCCAGCCCGTCTCTCACATTACCGTCGCTTTGTATCCCGCTTAAATGAATATGAAATTCCCTCACAGAATACCAGGCATTGGCTATCATCTCATCTATAATCTCGTCGAATGTAGTTTCTGTTTTATTCTCGGAGATCAGTCCAACGATTGCCTCCAGCCAGTAGAATTTATAACAATAAGACGGATCCTTCATCATCTGTGAGAATCCTTCGATGTCCAGAGAACTGTAATATTTATCGTCAATACTTAGTGAGTATCCCATTTCCGCAGGATTATATTGAGCCATTGTTCCTCACCTCTTCCTGGCCGTACATCAGCTGATATCCATTGTTCTTCAATCTGTAAACCGTCAAATTCTTCGATAAAACCAGCAAACCTTGCCTCTGTCATATCCGTAAAATATCTTCCATTCCGTTCACCAGAAAAAGTTCCGTGTTTAAAGGATGTATAGATAATGCCATTGGCCTTCAGTGCTGCCTGCATCTTACGCATAACATCGGCCAGTTCGCTCCAGGGCAGGTGTAGAATAGAAGCACATGCCCAGATGCCATCGTATTTGTGAATCGCTGACAATTCCCGGAACAGCATGTGACGGACTTGTATACCGGTATATTGTGATGCAAGTTTACATAACTCCAAAGATCCGTCTATGGCTTCGACGTAATAGCCCTGCGACAGGAAATATTTCGTGTCGCGGCCCGATCCACAGCCGAAGTCAAGGACTGCCGAGCCTTTGACTAATTTTGATAGAAATACATTTTGTGTGTCCGTGAAATCGACTGCTACAGTGTTATCATAAAACTGTTTTACATTCCTGTTATAGTAATTGACAGTATCCAACTTTTTCACAGTATTTCACCTTTTCTTTTATCTTCTTATCTTCCACCAGCCTCTGCACCCACTTCCTGTCTGCTTCTTTATATGGCTCCTTCCAAAAATGTCTGATGAATTTACTGATCTGTCCTTTAAAGCTCCAATTCACCACCGAAAGGCCCAACCACCAGCTCAGCTGGTGGAATGGGCTAGCTCCCTGGAGCAAAACCGTTGCATTTCCGCCCAAAGGCGGTCTGGCAAACCGTTCTTTCTTTACTGGCAGGCCGCTTAAAAGCGGCTCTCTTTTAATGCTCCATCTTATCCCTTTCGTACTGCCCCTGAATATACTTCTTTATTGTTTCTTCGTTGACATTACCGACCGTTTCGCAATAATATCCTCTTGCCCAGAAGTGACGGTTTCCTTCCTGTCTTTATATCCCTACCTCGACGGCACCATCCGTATAATCCGGCCCGCAAACTCGTTAAAGTTCTGCGTCTGCAGGATCACTCTTCCCGGTCCGGTCAGCTTCGTCAGGAACAGTCCCTCACCGCCCAGGAAAATATTCTTAAGCCCCTTCACCGTCTCGATCTCATAGCTTACAGACCGCTCGAAGGCTACCACATTACCGGTATCCACCTTAAGCACCTCGCCCGGCGCCAGATCCTTCACCACCTTGTTACCGTCAATTTCCAGAAAGACCATGCCTGTTCCGCTGATATCCTGCAGGATAAATCCTTCACCGCCAAACAATCCGGCGGAAAACTTCTTTGTAAATGTTACATTCAAGTGCACCGTATCCTGTGCGCAGAGGAAAGCTCCCTTCTGGCAGATCATACCACCGTTCGCTCCCACATCCACCGGGAGCACTTCTCCGGCCACGGTGGATGCGAAAGCTACCATACTGCCTGCCCGCTCCGCCTTATAGGTCGCCATAAACAGAGACTCCCCTGAAAACATCCTGCCGATGCTCTTGCCCAGGCCGCCTCTCATATTGGAATCCATAGCGATCCCTTCCGACATCCAGGCCATCCCGCCCGACTGTGTGTACATGGATTCCCCCGGCGCATCGAAGAGCACCTCCACTGCCGGCATTGTGTCGCCAATGATTCTGTATTGCATACTCAATTCCCCCTTATGGTAAACTATTTACACGAAAATCGAATGTTACTCTGCAATTTTCATATATCTATTATATTACCACTTTTAATGACTTGCAGACAACTGTCAGATTTGAAAATACACCCGGAAGGCAGCAACTGCAACAACATACATAAATTCTGTCACCTGCTTTCATATATTATTCCAGATGTCGAAAGAACCAGTTTCTTCTGAAGGAAGAAAAATATGATAAGCTGCATAAGGAATACTATAAGTGATAATCCTATAGCGACCAGCGTTATTTCAAATATGCGTGTAGCAGAAGATGCTTCCATAAAACGGTTTATCATGAATGAAGCTGTGACACATCCGCAAATTGCAGGGAAAAAATAAATAAGCCCTATCTGTTTTCGGATCATCTTTTTCAGGTCATTTTCTTTTAACCCAAGATACATTGCCCTCTTGTAGCTCTCAGTATCCTGCATTATCGTTCCTGCAATTTTCAATCCCATTATCATAGTTGCTGACACAAAAGAAATAATGGCAATAAAGAAAATCAGGATCAGATAAACCGCGCCTGCCTCCATCTGGACATCAAGCTCCGTCTGTTTTGCATAAGGATAAAATTCCCACCATCGGGCGGCATACAATTCGTTTCCACCATAAGGGATATAAATATCTTCATAATTCTTTATTTTATCTTTAATAACCTGATTCTGCCAGCTCACAAATATCTCCCCCTTGTTTATTGCTACAATCTCCGCCAGAAGTCTCTTTTGAAACTCACTGCTGTTTTCGGTATTACTGCCATGAAACAGATAATAGGTCATTTTATAGGAGGAATCCAAAGTATCACTTATTCTGTAAAAAGTATTATCACTGACGACTGCAAAGGAATTTATCTTTGCAGTTTCATTCAGTACACTTTCCTTTGAGACCAGTTTAATTTTTTGCAATGTAAAGTCTTCTTTTATACATGGATTATAAAACAGTCCTCTATCTTCCGAGCAAGTTTGAAACATGGAATCATCGGAATCCTGAAAGTAAATATATCCGTCATCCGGAACAGACAGGTTCATGCCGGAGAGTGCATTAAAATCTGACACATTAACAACAATTTCCGGTGCCCACTCATTTCTTGAAGCATCCATATACTGATGCTCCCGTCCCAGCAGAAGCATATCCAATGAATGCCATTCGTTTAAAGAAATACCGCTTTCTTCTGCAAAGGAGCGTATCCTGCTTTCATCAAGCTTCTCTCCTGATTCCCCGGCTAAAACAGCATAATCATATGGTTCTTCCTTGATTAAATAATAAAGTTCCAAGAATATGCCCCCATTAAAACATATAGAAAATACCGTAAGCGTAATCAACAGTGAAGAAACAAATAAGGACAATGTGTATTGGTTCCCTTTTTGCCTTACAAGATTGTAAAACAGGATATCTTTCCGATATGCGTTAGGAAAAAAACGCTTTATAATGCTCCCCATAGAAGTAATCTGCGCCGTCAGAATATACATTCCAGTCACACTGACGCCGAGAAAAAGAACGGAGAAACTTTTCAGTGGGTAGATAACCGCAGTAATATTAAACATTATCAGTCCCAAAGGAACTGCTGTCAGCCCTACGATACCCAAAAGCGGGTGGGCGGCTTTCATCTCCTCACCTTCAGATGATGAACGCAGAATCCTGATCACATCTAATCCTGCTATATGAACTGCATTTCTGATACGCAGGATAACCCATGCCAATGTCCATAACCCTCCTGCAATCAGCAGCCCTTCCCATCCAACGCGAAAGGCTTCATCCGTATAGGAAATGAATAAAGACAGCAGAGACCATATGCCAAAAGAGAACGGAACGGCCAAAGCAAGACCGGCAGCCCCTCCAATCAAAAATGTCATGTCAAGCTGCCTGTTTTGTATTTTAACAACAGATTTTGGTGAAAGACCAAGGGAAAGGAATACCCCAATCTCCCCCATTTGAAGCTGTATATAAATAGCATTAGCGTAAAAAAGAAAAACAATCATACCAATCAGTGTAATCCCATACATTCCAAGTGAAATCAGGTAAGTCGATCCATCTGTCATCAATACATCGGTGATAACTTTGCTGAAAAGCAAGACACCATAAGCCCCGGTCATGGCTACTGCAAAGCAAATTGACAGTCCAAAAAGAATGTATCGGCTTTTGTTCTGACGAATCAGCTTTCGGGTGATTTCATTTAATGTCATTGTCCCACCTCCACAATCTTCAAAAATTCCAGAATATCATTCATAAACTGCCTCTGTTCTTTCTGACGCGCTAATTCCTTTACTATCATCCCATCCGATAAAGCAATCACACGATCTGCATAAGAAGCAGCAATCGCATCATGTGTCACCATCAAAACTGTAGCCCCAAACTGTTCCTTCGCAAACAGAAACGCTTCTATGACAGCATTGCTTGACTTGGAATCAAGATTGCCAGTCGGCTCATCAGCTAAGATTAACAACGGCTCATTGGATAAAGCTCTTGCAATAGCCACCCGTTGTTTTTGCCCGCCGGAAAGCTCGCCCGGATATTTACCGGAAATATCCTCAATGCCAAAGGCGCACAGCAAATCTCTTGTTTTTTCTTCCATATCTGCGGCAGGCTTTTGGGCGATGATTTGTGGAAGGAGAATATTTTCCTGCACTGTCAACCCATCTATCAGCATAAAATCCTGAAAGATAAAACCTAATATACCGGAACGGATTTCAGCCTGTTTCTCTTTATCCGTATGAAGCATATCCACAGAACCCACTTTCACTTGACCGCTGTCTGCCGATAAAAAGCCTGACACGATGTTCAGCAGTGTCGTTTTCCCACTGCCGGACGGTCCCATGACCGCAACAAATTCTCCTCTGTTCATTTCCATGCTGACACCTTTCAACACAGGATAGGTATTCCCTTTTGTAACGTAAGATTTTTGCAATCCTGATACAGATAGTATTTTTTCCATGTACGAATACTCCTTCACAAATTATTTCCGGAGAAAATAAAAACTCTCCTTAGTAATACAAGGAGAGTGTAAATGAAAAATATCACAAAAGTATCTACTTTTCCAACAAAAATGAAAATTGTACTCTGGCACCAGAATCCGGCGTATTGCTGATCGTAATGCCTCCACCATGTTTTTCACATAGGATTTTACAGATATTCAATCCAAGACCAAAATGTGAAGATTCGGATTGTCCGGAAGTATAAAAGGGATTCAGCGCCTGCTCCAGAGCTTTCGGACTAAATCCTGCTCCATCATCAATCATTTCAAAAGAAAGTAAATGATTCCGCTCATACAGACGCACAAAAACTTTATTTTCAGCATATCGGCAGGCATTTCTCATAACATTTTCCAACACCCTGAAAATCAGGGAAAGATCTCCCCTAACCTCCTGTAGATCGGCTTCATTTATAACGGAAATATTTTTCCCATATTCCTTAGCTGTCAATTTTATGTTGTCATCCAACATTTTCATAAAACTGTCTATTGGAACAGTCTGCATTTTGACTGGTGTATCCTCTAATTTTTGGATTTTGTTCATAACCTCGACATAATCTTCCAAACGCTCAATATAATATGCCATCATGTGGTTCGTTTCCAGCAGTTTTGCATCTTCTTTTTCCGGAAACGGGATATATTCTTCCAAAAAATCCGTATATCCCTGCAATACCGTGAGCGGCGTGCGTAAATCATGTGCAAAGGCTGCATTGAGTTTTCTGCGTTCTTCTGTCATTCGCCATATCTTTTTATAATTATTCTGCAATTCATTCTTCATCCGTTCAAAAGACCCGCAAAGTGTTCCTAATTCATCTTCCGCATCATACTGTATCGAAAAATCCAGATTATCCACGGCTATCTGCTCTATTCCCTCCGTTAATGCCTTTAACGGAGGAAAAAGTTTAAATCTATAGAAAATATACGATCCTGCGATGATTACAACACAAACATATATACCCACAGTTGATATGGAAAAGAAATCATGCCAATACATAGCCGGATTTTCCGAATTTTCCGCTACAAGAGCATAATAGCTTGGACGTGTCGCCAATAATATCGCCATCGCTCCTGAAAAGGCGATAAAAAGAGAACCCACAATTGTAATGGTCAAAGCCTTTTTCAAACAAAGATTTTTATAAACCGTTTTTAATTTCCCCATTTATACCCTATCCCCCAGACCGTTTCAATATAAGTTTTCTTTGTATACTCCATAAATTTTTTTCTTATTCTCCGCATATGTTCTACTATAATGGAACTATTCCCCTCACTATCATATCCCCAGATAACTTCATAGATTCTTTCTTTGTCAAAGACCTGCCCCGGATTCCTTGTAAGTAATTCAATAATATCAAATTCTTTTTTGGTAAACGGAATCACTTTTTCTTGGTAAGCCACCTGCCTTTTATCATAATTTATGGCAAGACTTTCAAAAAATTTCGATGACAAACCCGAATCCCCTCGGCTTTCACGGCGTAAATGCGCTTCTACCCTTGCGCCTAACTCGCCTAATCTAAAGGGCTTTACCACATAATCATCTGCACCTGACTGAAATCCAACAATTGTATCCGTTTCTTTTATTCTTGCAGTCAGGAAAATAATAGGGCACGATACATGATTTCTGATTGTTCTGCATACTTCCAGCCCATCCATGCCAGGCATATTGATGTCAAGCAGAATAATATCAGGCTTCGAATTGATTTCTTTAAGAGCTTCTGCACCACTCATAGCTGTATATACAAGATATCCATGAAATTCAAAATAGTCCTTCAACATAGCGACAATTCCCTGTTCATCATCAACTATTAAAATCTTATATCTTTCCATAAAATTCTCCGTTTCTCTGCCTTTGGCTGACAGCACAAATAGCAATGAAAATCTTTGATCCTGTGGTTTTTCTAAACTTTTAGGGATTGCCCATTTTCTGCCACTTCTTTTACCGATATATATTCCATAATCTGCCTTAATATTTACATTTTATACGTTATAACGGACAATATCAAGTCTTATTTTTGTATATGTTATAGTAAACGAAACATCCCCAAATTTCTTCCCGAATTTTGAGAGCATAGTGTCGTCTATGCAAAGGAATACCGGCTGTGATTCATGTTGTTCCAGTAAAAATAAAGTGGTAATGGATGGTTAATTTGTGGTTGGAAAAGCTCTGTGCAATGCAGGGCTTTTCTTAGTTGTATTTTAGATACTTGTCATAGTCCGAATTTCCACATATAATTGCAGTGTGGTTGTATGGAATATCTGCAGTACGAGGTTTGAAAAACGGAGAAACGTAAATCATGAACAAAATTCTGATTATAGATGATGATAAATCTCTTTTGGAACTGCTACAAAACTGTATGCATGGCTTATATGAAGTGGATACGGCATGGAATGGAAGACAGGGACTTGATAAGCTGTCACAGACAAAATATGAGCTTGTACTGTTGGATGTGATGCTGCTTGGCGAAAATGGTTTTGAGGTCTTAGGGGAAATACGGAAGCAGTATGCGTTGCCGGTGATTATGCTGACGGCAAAAAATTCCCCGTCAGATAAGGTAAGTGGTCTGGGAATTGGCGCAGATGATTATGTAACGAAACCATTTAATATGGAGGAGTTGTTGGCGAGGGTTGCGTCTCAGATTCGGAGAAATACCCTACTGAAGAATGGAGTTTTACCACAAGAAAAGCTCTGTTTCGATAAGATTACTATTGTTCCGCAGATGAAAGGAATATTAAAAGAAAACAAGGAAGTGCTGCTGACAGGAAAAGAATTTGACTTGTTGTATTTTCTTGCTTCATCTCCAATGCGTGCTTATACAAAAAAGCAGATTTATAAGGCTGTGTGGAAGGATGATTATGTCTATGACGATAATAACATTATGGCATTGGTCAGTAAGATAAGAAAGAAAATAGAAGATGATCCGGAAAATCCCAAGATAATACAAACAGTCAGGGGAGTCGGCTACCGCTTCGGTGGAGGGCAGTAAATGGATATAGGAATGACCTGGCTCTTATACACATAGT
>VSOD01000279.1 GCA_009774655.1 Lachnospiraceae bacterium | reverse complement strand
ACAGCGAATAAACAAAATGTTTACTCGCTGTAAAAAGAATCCTAACTGCAATGTTGTCCTTATCTAAATGACATTGGGATAACACCTACCGCCCTTTTCTTACTACGTATGTATACTACTTTTCAAGGGATGCCCACGTCTTAGCCCCTACGATGCCATCAGTTACAAGCCCGTGCTCGTCCTGGTATGCTTTGACCGCATTCTCAGTTTGTTTGCCGAAATCACTGTCGATTTCCCCAACATAGTAGCCCTTCGCGACAAGCCGCTTCTGCAAGTAGAGAACGTCTGCCCCTTTGCTTCCGCGCCTGATCGTTTGCCTGCTCATTGAACTGCCCGTATAAACAACGATAACCGTATGACCCTTTGTTTTTGTCACAAGGATGTCCCCCTCGCGGAGCTGCGCCGCTGATGCGACGGACGCCTTCGGTTCAAAATAGCCTGTCCCCGCCAGAGCCGCCACCTCATCGCTTGTCGTGAAATTGCCCGGGTCAAATCCCGCCTCGATACAGCACGCACGGACAAGGGAACTGCAGTCAGCCTCAGTCTTTACTGTGATCCCGCCGATCGACCCATACTTGCGGAGCTGGTTGATGATATCGAGCCTTTGTCCCTGATCGTAGCCGATATTCCTGTTGTCACACGCCGCCTGCATGGCGCTGGCAAGTTTCGCCGCCACCTCCGCGCTCTTTGCCCGGAGTACATACCAGCCTTTGGAATGCTTGTAAAATTCCTGCGTTGAAACTTCCTTGCCTGTCTGGTCCCCGGCGGCTCCTCCAGCGTAACGCCCGTTCTCGTCCTGCCTCGCACTTCCGATCAGGACCTTTGACGTTCCAGATGGCTTTGGCGCTGGTACTTCCCCTGCGGATGGTACCTTGAGAAACAGCTCCTGCTCTGCTTTACGCCGATTCACGAGCCCCTGCAGAACATTGCCGATTCCGTCCTTGACGTAAAGGAGAATCTTCTCCGAAACTTCCTTTTTTGTCCGTTTCCCGTTCACTGTCAGCTTGTCGATGCTGCCTGTGTTATGCGCGAATGACACCAGCGCATCAAACTCATTCTGCGTCCATCGGTATACGCTGTCATATTTCGCGACCAGCTTTTCAAACTTTTCCAGATCGGCGCGGAGATATGCTTCCGCCTGCGCCTGTGATATTTTCTGCCCTGCCGTGACCCCTGCCGTGTGTCCATAACCGATCGTCCACTTGCCTGCCGGGCACTTGTATGAATCGAGGCGGCAGCCTTCAAATTTTTTGATCAAATCTATTCCTGTCTGGCTTGTCTTCATCTCGTTTCCTCCTACTGTCAGATCAGCTTTGTATTTTCCCTGGTCTGCATCTTCATGGCTTTCACTGCGGCTTCGATCAGCGTGTCAAGCTGCTCTGTAGAAATATCAATATTCTTCTTAATCAGCATTCCCCGGATCAGATCAACAACGATCGCCTTCCGCTCCGGTCCCGGCTTTGCATCGTAAACCTGCTGCGCCATCAGAACTGCGGCGTTCACCCACGTCTTGACCTCCTCCAACTGTTCTGCGCCGATCTTTGCCTTAATCCAAGGCACAAGATATCTTGTCACAACGAGCACCGCAAGCATTACGATCACCTTTAAAATCTCCAGTACCAGTTCATTCATAATCCGTTTCCTCCATTTCTTCTACCGGTTGCACCGGTGCAACTTCATCCTCTTTGTAACTTTGTCCATCCCTTCCGAACCTGTACTTCCGCTGGTTCTCCGCTTTTGCTTTCCATACAATAAACCCTGTATGTATTCCAAGCTCCCCATATGCCCACTGCGGGATATCTGTCAGCGGAGACAGGTCTGTAAGCCCGAGCACTCCGCCCAGCGCTGTGATAACAAGAATCGCCACAATAATCGCATGAACTGTGCAGAAGTTAAAAAAGTACAATTTGTCCGTGTATCCGCGGTTTTTGATCAGCTTTCTCATTGAGCCACCGCCTTTTCCAGATCATTCAGCCGATGATTTGCGACCTTGATCTTTTCCTCCTGCAGCTCCGTGCGCTTCTCCAGCTCATATGTACGTTCAATTACGTTGTTATGCTTGTCAACATGCTTCGCCAGTTCTGAAAGCTGGTACTTTACCATTTCGATCTCGCTGCGTATCTGGTTTGTTGAATCATCCTGATTTGCAATAATCTCTTCCAGATGGGCTGTTAAGTCCGCCTGCTGCTGTTCTTTTTCCTTTTCCCTCGCGCTCTCATCATGCTTTCTCTGATACCTGTTGTTGATCAAACACACGATCAAGGTTGCCGCCGCTGATATAATTGCTGTAATAATTGATATCACCGCTCTGTCTCCTCCCTCCGCCCGATCAGCTCTGCGATTTCTGCGTACTGCTCGTCCGTCAGTCTGCCGGAACCGTAGTAAACATCTGCCATGTCTGACAGTTCGCTGTTTTTCTTCGTACTATTCGAAATCAGACTTTTCATAATCCTGTATGCCATGTTCTCACCTCCCCTCTACAGCCCAAGCTGTGCCATGCTGACCTCGTACATGAGATCAGCGACTGCCTCTGTCAGCTCCTCATTACTGAGCGGTTCTTCCTGCGCCATAATGCTGCTTAAATCCGACCACGGTTCAGTCTGTCTGTAATTTTTATCGTTCGTATACCAGATTTCATCCGGCTTCTGATCAACCGTGTCCCATCTGTAAACAAAATCCGAGCAGTCTCTCATTATACGACCTGACTCATCACAAATCGAAAACCCGCTTAAGTTTTCCGTTGGATTGTGATAATGCAGCGATACGAGTTTTTCTCTGATGGAATACCCCCTTATGTCAGCACATACCCCATCTTTGTATACAACTTTTTTATATTGCGTCACTTTAATACCCTCCATTTCAATTTTCAAATTCATACCGTGGCAAACTTAATATATTTACCTCTGCCCATGATCCTTTCGGTACGTTAAGTGTCACACTTTGCCTATAAGAAGATGCTGTTGTTAATTTAACAGCCAGACTCCACCTCGCAGTTGAACCAAGGCTGCCAAGCTGGACTAATGTCCACCCTCCACCAACATTTGTTGCCGAATCCGGCTCTTTTCTATACGCCAGATAAATTCTTACAAAATCTGTTGTTCCTTCTTTTGCCGCTGTGACAAGCCCCCCTGCTCCATATATTAGCGCTATATCACTCAAAACTCTTTCAGCAAGAATTTCCGATCCTGCAAAATCAACCAACGGAATTACTTCTGCCGCATCTATCGCTCTAATATCCGCTTTAAACTCCGCTTTCACAGGTCTGTCCCATAAATCCTTATAACTTCCCGATACAGCTACCCCGCCGTCGAAAACATCAAGCCACTTCATTATTTTTCCGATTGTAATATCAAGACTTTCCCCACTCTCCGGAAGTACCATTGATCTATGCATGGAAAAAGTGGTTATTACCTTACTTGCATCCCCTGTTTTTCTTAATATCGTGTCCGGGTCAACTTCTTTTACCAGTGTTTCAATTTGCTTCCCCATTTCTTCGCCGGACTTTTTAATCAGCCTATTCACCCAGTCCCTTATCGCCTTTACCATTTCTTCTGCCGTTTTCACGCCTCTCCCTCCTCTCCTCCATCATTATTTTCTTCCAGTATTGCCATTGTCTCGTCATATGTGAGCGGAATACTGTTAATTGCGGAGACAAGATTATCTTTGTCCTTTGTCTCAAGTTTGTTCAGGTTTCCGATCTGCTCCTGCAGGCTCACCGCCGCGTTCTCTGTAAGCATCTCACGCAAATTATTGAACCAGTCAATGATTTCCTCCTGCCATCCCTTTGTCTCTCCGAGAAGCCATGACTCCCATCTGTTTACGAAGTCCTGCCCCCATGCATCAAAATCCTCTGTTTCCTTTTTCTGCCAGTCATCAGTCTGCTTTGCTTCCCCCTCCTGCCAGACCCCGATCTCTGTTTTTTTCTCTTCCTGCCATTCCTGAAACTGCCTGTATGACCGATCTGACTTTGCAACAAACTCACTGTAAAATGAATTTAACTGTGCGAAAAATGGTTGTGTATCTAATCTCCAGAAAGGAAATGCAATTCCGCACAGTTCCGTGCTCAGCCTTGTATCCGTAATATTTGCCTGTGCAATCTTAATTGCGCCTGCCACCACTCTTACATCAGCCACCACATAATCCAGATGCTCAGAAGTCCTGCGGCACTGTGGCGCAACGGGCTTATATGAGTATTCTCCTTCCCTCACGATCGCATGAATTTCCCGCGCCGCTGTGTCCAGTGTGACCGAAATCCTGTCGATCCGATCCAACACACCGTCCGCCGCTGTGTGCTGGAAAATCATATCTTCCATAAGCTCGTAGCGGTACCCGTCAATCATCAGATTTCCTTTTCTTAAGGTTGTCGTCATATCATCGTTTGCCACCACCTGCAGATTCTCCGCAATGTTTCCGCCATCAGCTATAATCCCAGACGTAATAAACGCACGGAAATACCTTGCAAAATCATCTGCTAAATACTCCCTGTCATACCCCTCTTCACACTCTTCCGCATCAAATGGGAATGCGTATTCTGTTGCCTCCATAGCCATATTTTATCTCCTCTCATTTGATTGCCGCTTTAATCAGGTTAGCCAGCATGGGGCGTGAGTTGCCGAACGTAAAATATACTTCCTGTTCATCTTTTGACAGATTCTTTTCAATCACCTTGATCTGGGTATCTATACGAATGCCCCATTTTTTGTCGTTGCATGTTACCAGATCGCCAAGCGCGCATTCTTTCAGCTTGTCCTTCCTGACCTTTGATGTAAACGATTCAACCAGGTAATAATCTTTCAGCTTTTCATTCCCTTTCTGCCGCAGCTGCTCCCTGTAGACTTCGTCTGTCTGCCCTTCGTCCTTCAAAAAAGAAGCGCTGTATGACATTTCGTATCTGTCTATTCCTGACGCCTCTCCCACAGTCTCCGTTACCCTGTTTTCATCTTCCCCGGTTCCGCACACGAGGCATACATTTCTGAAATTACTGTCATCTTCATAGTATTCTTCCGTATACACATTGTGGAAATCCCTGCTGAAAATACAGGGTTTCTCTGCCCCAAGTGTCCTGTCTGCCCCCTTTATCACGTCGAAGTAAAATGCTTTTTCGTTTAAATCAAGGCGCAGCCTATAGCCAAGCCCTGCTGCCGCCGCTATGTCAGTCAGTGTTTCTTGCAAGTTTGAGTATGTTGCCTGCTTTTCAATGTAGTCATCTATACCACACATCTGCCCAAGCCTGATCTTCCGCATTCTCCGTTCCTGATCCGCCGGGTCAATGACTTGTTTTTCCACAAGCTTTCGCATGACCTCCTCAGACGTCCCCGACAGGACCATTTTTTCCCACACGATCCGCCTTCGCAGGTAAACGCTTGCCATATTTCCCTTGATCCTGATCTTTGTCCGTCCCTGCTTATCCAGCTTGATGTGTTTATAGCTGATTATTCCCGCCTGCATCTCATCCTTTTTGTACAGGATGTTGGTTCTCTGTAATATTCCGTTTATCTTTTCCGTAAACAGAAACTCTGCCTCAAATTTTCCCGGTTCTGCCAGCATATCCCTCCATATGATGGCCTCATACCCTGACAGGACTCCCACCAGATTCAGTTCTTTGTCAAGTACATACATCTCCATAATTAAACCCCTGCGTATTTTGTTTCATATACAAATTTAACAGCCAGATAATTTTCAAAATCATATGCCCCATAACGCAGTACATTGTCTCCCGGG
>VSOD01000278.1 GCA_009774655.1 Lachnospiraceae bacterium | reverse complement strand
GGAGACCATCTGGTAGAAAGCCTTCTCTTTCTCGTTGAGCAGGTCGCCTTCCAGCAGATAATCATGCTTATTATACTGCTCTTCTATGCTCATACAGATATTCCAGCGCGCGCCCGCATAAGTATTTTCCTTAACACCGGCAAAGGTCAGAAAAAGCACCGGGTATGTGCCCTGCAGCTGCCTGTATGCCTCATGCTCCCATATCGAAAGACCCTGAAACAGATCTGCCCTGTCCCGATAGCGGACAGAAAAAAACTGCTCCAACATACTCATGTTCAGCGTCTTCCCGAAACGCCTTGGGCGCGTTATCAGCGTCACATCATCCCTGCTTTCCCACCACTCCCGTATAAAATCCGTCTTATCAATATAAAAACAACCGTTTTCCCGGATTTTTTCAAAATTCTGATTGCCGATGCTTACCGTTCTCGCCATAACCCCACATCACTTTCGATAAATAACTTCACCACAACGATCAGATCTGCATCTCATCCCACTTCCGCTCCATATCCGCCACAAGCGCCAGCTGTGTCCGGCAGCGATCCAGATTCTGCCCCTCACGGGAAGTCTGATAATAAGTATCTCCCTGCAGATAATCCGTGAGGAACCGGATTCCCTGCTCTAATGTGATCGTCTTTGCACCCAGGGGCAGCGTCTCTATCTCTTTTGGCGTAAGCCGCTCACCGCAGCCCTCCATAAAGCCTTTTACATATGCCTTATACAGCGGCAGCGACAGAGACACCCTGCTCGTATCCGGTTCGTCTTCCACCGCCGTGTTGGCGCCGAAACGGATCGCATCCCCGAAATCATATGCCGTAAGTCCCGGCATGATCGTATCAAAATCTACGATACAGACTGCCTCGTAGGTTTGCGGATCAAGGAGAACATTGTTCAGCTTCGTATCATTATGGGTAAGCCGCAGCGGCAGTTCTCCCGCCTTCAGCAGATCGGTCAGTATCTCCGTCTGGGCTTTACGCGCTTTGATAAAGGCAATCTCCGCCGCTGCAGACGCTGCCCGTTTGCAGCAGTCCTCTTCCACCGCCTTTTCAAACGCCTGATAGCGCTTCGGCGTATTGTGGAAATCCGGGATTGTCTCATGCAGCGTCTGTGCCGGATAATCCGCCAGCTGCGCCTGGAATCTGCCGAAAGCCAGCCCGCTGGCATACAGCGCTTCCTCATTCTCCGCCTGATCCAGAGAGATCACATCATCAATCAGCCTGTAAACGCGAAAGCAGCCGCCCTCTGCATCCTTAAAATAATACTTTCCGTCCACAGTCGGCAGCGCCTGCATCGTTCCCCTCTCAGGATCGCCGCCCTCCTTCGCGATCTGCCTGCGCAGATAATCCGTCACGTTAACGACATTCTCCATCAGTCCTTCCACATCCTTGAAGATCTCGGTATTGATCTTCTGCAGAATATACTTCTGCCCTCCCGCAGTCTCCACGGCAAAGGTATGATTGATGTGCCCGCTGCCGTGCGGCCCCACTGACACGATCTCCTCCCCCGGAAAGAACTTCTGCAAAACCTCTCTGGTCCCTGCATCCATGAAGCTGTTACCTCCTTAAACCTGTTTTACTTTCTATGTTTTGTATCCGCTTTCTGTTTCTTTAAGCAGCATTCCGTTCTGCCGTTCCCTGTCTCTTATGTCTGTTCCTCTCACACTGTCCTGTTCTGTCCCTCTGTCTCTGGGGACTCACGCTTCCTTCTGCCGCAGAATATACTCCCCGATCCCCAGCAGGATAAAGATAAAGGGCGTGCACAGCACCTGCTGATAACAGAAAAAATTATAACACATATAAGACACCACTGCCGCACCGATCCCCGTCAGCAGGCACAAATCTTTCCCTCTGCCGCGCAGGAATCTTACGACTTCCGTCACATAGATCCCCGCATAAGCCGCCGCGCCGAAAATCCCGCCGTTGATCAGAATGGTAAACCATTCGTTATGCGCATTGGTAAGCATTTTCTCGCCCCAGAAAAGAGACGCTTCCTCACCGTGATAAGCCATCACGTAACTGTTAAAACAGTCCGGGCCCACCCCGAAGAGCCTGTGGCGCATATCTTCCCGCGCAAACACGCTCCAGGCAAATTTCCAGATCCTTCCTCTGCCGTTGCCCCAGTCATCGCTCCAGTTCAGATAAGAGACCGCCGCCATCTTCTCAGCGATACCGGCCGGAAGCACGCCGCGACTCTGCAGGCAGATCAAAAGCACCACCGTACCGATCAGCAAAAACACGGCCGCGACCACACCCCGGCGAAGCCGGCAGATGACAACAGGTGAAAACACAGGCGGCCGCCCGGATGTGCCGGCGTCAGTTTTTACACCTTTTGCGCCGGATCCATGCAGCATAAACGTCGCCGCCAGACACAGGAGCAAAAGTCCCCAGGTCAGCCCGGAAGTCCACATCAGCTGCGTGATAAAATCCGGTTCCAGCGCCGGGTTGGAACGGATCCGCGTCAACAGATACATGATCTTCCCGGCTGCAAAAAACATTGTCAACATTGCCGTAAACCGGCACAGCAATTCTCTCTTCTCACAGGATACCATAAAAAAGACGATCAGCATACCCGCCAGCGCAAAATAGGCGCTGTCACTGTTCTGTGTCACCAGCGTGCAAAAGCCGGTCAGCATATAGATACCGGCGATCACACGCCGTTTTGTCTGCGCAGTATAGAGAAAAATCCCCATGCCCACGGGCAGTGTCACCGCCAGAAAAGCCCCATACCATGTGGCCTGTCCCAGCGTGGACAGAAACTGTGCTTTCTGGTCATTTGTCAGTCCGTCATAGAAACCGACGGGATCGATCATCAGCCTGTGCAGAATGCCGATGCCAAACACCACCGTCGCCGCCAGACACAAACTCCAAAGCATCGCCCGGTAATATTTTCCAAACCGCGAGAGGTACAGATACAGCAGCACAAAACTTACCTGCGTCAAAAAGCCCATATTCCAGCCAAACGCGCCCAAGAGCGCATCCTCATAAAACCCGCCGGACACAACCGAAGCCCCTGCCAGCAACAGATAGGCAAACACAAAAAGGTCTGTGCCCGACACCCCTTCCGGAAAGACTTTATGCGGCTGTACACCCTGGATGGCATTGCCCCCATGCGAAGGCTGCACCGCATTACCCCTGTGCGAAAGCTGTACCGCATTGCCACTGTGCAAAGGCCGTACCGCATCTCCCCCACGCGAAAGCCGCCTGCCTGTTACCCGGCAAATAAAGTACGCTGCCGTCAGCATAAGCAGCACACCAAAACCGCCGATCATGATCCTGCGGTATGCCTCAAATTTGGCATTGCCGATCTGGTGATACCCGTCCCTGGCATACAGCGGCACCACCACGCACAGAATGACCAGCACCGCGGCAAGCAGATATTCGATCACTTCCCTGATCAGCTCCGTATATTCCATTTCTGTTTTGTTCTTTTTGCTCAATTTATGGCTCAATTATCGTTTCTCCGTTTTTTCTTTCTGTATTGCATCTCTTTTTTCTTCGCATGTGCGCTCCGGCCGCAGATCATCCATCCGCTTCTTCTGTCCCGTATGATCTGCCGTCAGGCTCACCGCCATCCCGCAATGCTCTCAGCAGCCCCTCTCCGATCCCCAGCACAATAAACAGGTACGGTGTATGCAGCACCTGCTGAAAGCTGACCATATTGTGGGCCGTATAGGTCAGCACTGCCACTGCGCACACATAGAGCAGCGGCTCTTTAGACACCCTTCCCGCAAAACGTATAAAAGCCGTCAGAAAGGTCCCCGCGTAGCAGAACAATCCAAGCATCCCTGTGTTGACGAGAACGGTGATCCACTCATTATGCGCATTGGTCAGCCGCAGATCTCCAAATCTGTCCACCATTTTTTCCGCCAGCTCCGGCACCTCATAGATATAGTCCGCGAAGCAGTCCGGCCCGATCCCGACCAGTTTATGTAAGCCGTCCATACTTTGGACGGCATCCAGACCGCACATCCAGGAAGCGCCACGTCCATTTCCCCAGTCTTCATCCAGCACCGGTTCCAGATACCCGTCCCGCTCCATCGTCCCGTGCACTTCCCGAAACCAGATCACGCCGCTGTCCACCAACAACAGCAACGCCGTCATGCAGCCGACCAGCGCCACGGCCGCCGCCGACATCCCCCACAGCCATTTATGCTTTTCTACCCGGAAGCCTCTGCGCTTTTCCAGCCCCCGAACCGCCGCATAACAGCATACCAGAACAAAAAGTGCTCCCAGTGTAACATCATAACCGATCAGCATATCCGTGATCATCGAGCCTTCGCCCGGCTGATAGCTCCGATAGTTATAAGTCAGACCCGGCACCTCCTGCAAAAGCCTTCCGGCCTGACAGGCGCCCGCAAACATCATGCACAGCTCCAGAAAACGATACAGTCTCCGGTTGCTCTGCAATGATAAAACAAACAGTACAGACAACAGCACAAGAAAAACCAGCCAGGCGCTGCTGCTTCCCTGTGTCACACCGGTGAGCATCGCGATAAAGCTGAACACTCCTGACAAGAGCCGCGCGGCACCCTTTTCACTGCACCAGTAGAACATGATTCCCACCGGCGCCGTCACCGACCAGTAGCCGCAGTACCAGTTGATATTACCCAGCGTGGAGAGGAAGGTTTCCGTCTGCCCCTCCATCCCGATCGGATACAGAGAGTAGCGGTTGCAGATGCCCAGCACAAATACAACCGTCGATGCCGCCAGCCAGACGCCCAGCCATTTCCATACAGAAAAGCCCCACGGCCCTGTCCTCTGCCGGCCGCCTGTCCCGGCAGTTCCCCCGCCGGCTGCCTTTTTCCCATACCCACTGCAAAAATACCGCGAAAAGAAAAAATAAAGGAGCGCGAACATAAGCTGGCTCATAACACCCATATACCAGCCCTGAACGCCCCACAAGGCATCCTCTTTGTAATCAGAACACAGATACGACAACATCACAGTCAGACCGTAACCGTACACCAGCCAATCCGTGACCGACATCCGGCGATACTGTTTCACGATCCACTCCCTGTCCCTGCGCACCAGCGCTGCCAGCACAATGACACCGCCCGCTGCCGCCAGCATGACCAGTGTCATATTCCGGAAGAAAAAATATTTGACCTCACCGATCCGCACATACCCTCCCGGCGCATACAGAGGATAGATCACCACCATGATAAAAAAGTATACGGCGAGAATCCCCCGGCAAAGCCTTGTATGGAGTCCCGTATTCTCCTCTATACCCTTTTGATCACCTTTTATCCCGTTCAACTTGTCTGTTCCATTCTCTCTGCCATGATTATAGTATGGTTGTGGTTTTTCCGCGTCAAGTGGCGGAAATCCTTTTCTATCGTAAGCTTACATTATCCTCAGCCTGTCGTCGGGCGGGCCACATGGCCATCCATGCTGTGAAAGTCGAAGACTTTCATAGTAAACGACATTGGAAATTTCGTTTGCTATATCTTATCATAATCGAACGTCTTCGTTTCGTCAAATCCGGATGTCTTTCCTGCCACGTATAACGGTTTGATATCGTTACCTCGGCTTGATCGGCCGGATGCCCTGCAGCGGAATACAGGGCGCCGTGAAACAGTGTCCGGCACTTAAGCCGGTAATTCCGTTTTCCATATCTCATAAATTACGATCAGCGCCAGCGGGCCCTTGACAATCCCGCCCACACCAAACAACTTCACCCCGGCATAGACGGCAAGCAGCATAAAGACCGGTGCGATACCGATCCTCTTAC
>VSOD01000277.1 GCA_009774655.1 Lachnospiraceae bacterium | reverse complement strand
AAACGATAAAAAAAGGAACCCCTAATTCCCCCATGAATGGGGGTCAGGGGGTTGAGGTGTCGAAGACACTTTTTTATCGAGAAAAACGCCATAACGGCGGAAGAATATCTGGAGACAAAAGGAAGGGATTACCGCAATACGCCGTTTCTGCAGGTATACGGGCATGGCGGCAGTCCCTGTCCGAAATGCAGGGAGACGCTGTGCCGCATGGTGATCGGCGGCAGGAGCAGCGTTTACTGTCCGGTGTGCCAAAAGGCGCCTTCTTCACAAAGTACTTTGCTTTAATAATGCCAGTCTTTGTTCAAACATCTCATAATACTGCGGAAGGTTTGAGAAGAGTTCCTTTTCTACAGGACAGAGTTGGTTTAATCCGACTTTTTTGGCAGCCTGTACGGCGGCATCACGCTGGTTTACGCCCGCATGAAAGACTGTCTGACAGTTTGCACCTTCCAGGGTATCATAGGCATGAAATGCCTGATTGAAGTCCATCAGATCGTGCAGGCGCACGGCTCTGTTTGTGGCGTTGTCAACCAGGACACCCCAGTTTCCCCAGTGCCTGTCCGTGTTCCCGACCAGATAGTCGATGATATTCATCATGTAATAGTTATGGGCATCCAGTTTTAAAATATGATCCAGAATATCTTTATCATGATTCTGCAGAAAAATAATAAAGGATTCCATAGGAGCAAGGGAAAAGGCTTTTGAAGTGATATTGTCACTGACAGTAACCTTAACTCCGTCAAAATGATCTTCTTCATACAAAATCTGGGCGACATCAAAACAACGACAGATTCTGCTTGCCAGAAGCTCCCTTTCTACAACATCCACATTACCGTCTTTTAACAGTCTGAAGCCATGTGCTGTACGCTGCCATGCTTTTGGAAAGCAGCCGCCCGTGGAAAGGTCCCGCGCGAGATATCTGTTCTCTACTGTGTACTGTCTGCCTCGCAATGTGATATCAATAAATATTTTATCGAGGTGATTGTCATAGAGATTACATTCTTCGAACGTGACTTCTTCCCCCTGTTCTCTGACCCAGAAAACATCTGTGACAGATGCACAGCGATAAGAGAGTGCGATTTTCGCCCGATCTTTGTCGGTCATGGCCTGCGGCATCCCGATGCTGTTGAGGATCTCTTTCGCATAAGTTCTGTCCAGTGTCAGGACTCTGGATGCGCACCAGTAATAAAAGTTGGTCAGGTTATTCACCAGGCAGTCAAGATCGTTCGCTTCTTCCAGATATAGATTATAGGGCATAAAGGATTTAAAGTAGATTTTGCAGTGGCCGTCTGTGGAAAGACTTGCTGTTTTTCGGTTTTTATGCATGATCTCGTAAGTGGTCTTCTGCATTCAGACACCTCTTTTCTCCGCTTCTTCAAACAGCCGCGGCTGGATCAACGGATAAGTCCAATTTTCCATCGGAGTATCGGTGATCAGAATTTTCTCGATCTCACTGTGCAGCTCTTTTTCAAAAGAAGTGATATCCGCAGCAAACAGCATACCAAAGCTCTCGTCATCTTCGCTTTTGTTCACCTGCGTTTTCCCTTTCACAGAATATACGCAGACAGGTTTCAGCGTAAAATCAATGGCGCCTGTTTCCTCCTGCAGTTCTCTTGCGGCCGTTTCCAGTATGGTCTCGCCGGGTTCTCTGTGTCCGCCCGGGAATTCGTAGGTATCCCGTTCCCGATGCTTGCAGAAAACCCATTTGCCGCCGGTTTTTGCCAGGATGACTGCGAATTTTAAGAGGGAATCCTCCACCTGTTCATAAAAATTGACTTCTACCATGTTCAATGTTCCCTTCTTTATTTGTTATATCGTTTACTATATATTATACAGCCTGAAATGGGTGTTGAAAACAGGTTTTGGTGTATTGCCACGATTAACATTTGCATATATAGTAAACGAAATTTCTAATGTCGCTAACTATAGAATGCAAAGTCTGTGCGTATTTCTGAGGCATGAGGCGTAACCGGCTTTTTTAGTAAGATATTTTTTAGATAATAGTTTCTTGACGGTACATGAAAGAAACTGGTATGGTGAAAGAAAGCTATGAATTCCATGCTACAGGAGAGAATGCAGCGCTGGCCGCGGTGATAAGAGGATAAAAGATGATCAGGCAGGCGGACAAAGAGGAAGGGAACAGACTATGAGAGCGATCGGAATTGATATCGGAACGACCAGCATCTGTCTGGGTGTTTATGAGGAGGAGACGGGGAGACTGTCGGCGGTGCGTCAGGAGAAGAACCACTTCCTCGAGGGCACGTTTCGGCAGGATCCTGACAGAATTTATGCGGTGGTAAAAGAGATGCTGGACAATTTCCTGCAAAGCGATGACAGTACCGACAGACCTTCGGCGATCGGCATTTCCAGCCAGATGCACGGAATTTTGTATGTGGACAGGGCGGGACGGGCCGTTTCTCCCTATTATACATGGAAGGAGGAATCAGGGAATGGGACCTTCGGAGAGGAGACTTACGCGTCTTATCTGTCCCGTGTGACAGGCTGTGAGATGTATACCGGTTACGGGAGCGTGACGCATTTTACTCTGCAGCAGACGGGGCAGATTCCGGCGCAGGCGGTGTGTCTTGCCAATATCGGGGACTATATAGCCATGCGGCTGTGTGATGCAAAGGAACCGGTGATGAGTCCTTCCATTGCGGCCAGTCTGGGTGGTTTTGGCCTGCAGGAGCGGCGTTTTGCTATGGAAGCCCTGGAGAGAGCAGGGGTGGCAACGTCTTATTATCCGCAGGTGAGAGCTGCCGGGTTTGTTCTGGGAACGTATGAGGGGATTCCGGTGACCTGCGCCCAGGGGGACAATCAGGCGAGCTTTTATGCTGCCATAGGGGAGAAGCAGGATGCGCTGAGCGTTAACGTGGGGACTGGATCCCAGGTTTCTTTGTTCTACAGAGAGCTGATCGAAGGAACGGAGGCGGAGATCCGCCCTTTTACGGAAAAAGGATTTCTGTATGTACAGGCTTCGGTCAACGGCGGCAAAGTGTATGAGCGGCTGGCGGAATTTGTGAAAGGCACGGTGTTCGCGATGACGGGGATCGAGACGGATGTCTATGAAAAGCTGGAGGAAGCGGGAGCACAGGTGCCTGCAACGGATCTGCGGATTACGCCGCTTCTCTACGGCAGCCGGCAAAGGCAGGCGTCTGACGAAAGTGCGAAGCGGCCGGCGGCCGAGAATCTTACGCTGGGAAGAAACGCCGGGCGGCCGGCGCCCGAGAATCTTGCGCTGGGAAGAAACACTGGGCGGCAGGCGCCCAAAAACCCTGCACCGGGCGGCAGCATGACTGGGTTGACAGCCGGGAATTTCACGCTTGGACACATGGTCAGGGCCTACGTGGCGGGGATGGCGCTGGAGCTTTACCGGATGTATGAGCAGCTGCCCGAGGTGCTGAAGCAGGGGAAAAGAGAGATTATCGCCAGCGGAAACGGCATACGCAAAAACAGGCTGCTGCGGCAGGAAGTAGAGCGGCTTTTTGGACTTCCAGTCAGATTCCGGGATATTGCGGAGGAGGCGGCAGCAGGCGCAGCCATGTGGGCTTTGGCGGAGGTCAAAAGGCATGAGGAAGAAGAAAGGCAGTAGGAAGAGGACAGGCAGTAGTGAGATGAAAAGCCGCTGTTGCGGCAGAATGGAGGATGGTTAAACATGAAGATCAAAAGAGCGGCCAGCATTCCGCTGATCGTGAGCGACCCTTATTTTTCGGTCTGGTCACCGGCGGATGCCCTGTACGAGACGGATACGGCGCATTGGAGCGGATGCAGGCAGAAGATCAGAGGTTATGTGTCGGTGGATGAGGCTGTTTACTGTTTTATGGGCGACAGGGAGTTTCATCAGGTTATTGAGCAGAAATATGTGGATGTGACAGCCACGGCCACAGAATATTATTTTGAAAATGAAAAGATCGGGCTTACGGTGCGTTTCTGTTCGCCGCTGCTGCTGGACGATTTCACACTTGTGTCGAGACCGTGCACTTATATTGACCTGACAGTGCATAAAAAGACGCCGTGCAATGTACATACAGATTTTCTTATTTATTCCGATCTCGTGCAGCGGGGAGATGACAGGCTGGTCGGGGGCAGCAACCGCAAGGCGCAGGGACAGGACAGGGCGGCTTTTGGCTACGCCTTTATGGGACGGGCGGCGCAGCGGCCTCTGGGAAACAGCGGTGATAATATTACGATCGACTGGGGGTATGCTTACCTGGCTTCTGACGATGAGAAGGCGGTGCTCACCTATGATGGGGGAAACCGCGTGATTGGCTGCCGCATGGATTTTGCCGGGGAGCAGGAGACGAAAGGCATGATCGCCGCTTACGATGACCTGCTTTCCATCAACTATTTCGAGGAGTGGCGAAAGGCTTACTGGACGGAGCGCTACACGGATATTCTTGACGCTGTCGGGGCCGCTTTTTTTGACAGAAAAGAGGTGCTTGCCAGGGCGGAGACGCTTGACGGGGATCTTTTTCAAAAGGCCATGGCTTTTGGCGGGGAAGACTATGCGTTTCTGTGCTGTTTAAGTTACAGGCATTCGATCGCCGCGCACAAGCTGGTCACGGATGAAAACGGAGAGGTGATCTTTTTATCCAAAGAGAATGACTCCAACGGCTGCATCGGTACGGTGGATGTGAGTTACCCTTCGGTGCCTCTTTTTCTGCTGTATCAGACGGAGTATGTGAAAGGGATGCTGCGCCCCGTGTTCCGGTTTGCGGCCTGTGATGTGTGGGAGTATGATTTTGCGCCCCACGATGTGGGAAGATACCCTTATGCCTGGGGTCAGGTTTACGGGTTGAACAAAGATAACAGGAAGGGAGATTTTTCCGGGGAGAGCGGGGACGTCTTTCCGCCGTTCTATATGTATCCGCAGGGGAGTGAGGTTTATGATTTCAGAGATCAGATGCCGGTGGAGGAGTGCGGCAATATGCTGATCATGACGGCGGTGGTCTGTCTGCTTGACGGCAGCGGCGATTTCGCCGTGCCCTACCGGGAGACGTTGAAGGCATGGACGAAATATCTGTTGGAGTTCGGCGCAGATCCGGGAGAACAGCTTTGCACGGATGACTTTGCCGGGCATCTGTCTCATAATGTCAATCTGTCTGTGAAGGCGGTGATGGGAATCGAGGCTTACGCCAGACTGGCGGCTCTCTGGGGAGAGGAAAAAGAAGCGCAGGAGTATCACGGGCTTGCCGCAGCTATGGCGGCAGACTGGGAAAAACGGGCAAAGGCGGAGGACCATTATGCGCTTGTCTTCGGCAGTCCGGAGACGTGGAGTCTTAAGTATAATCTGGTGTGGGATAAGTTCTTCGACAGCGGTCTTTTCTCCGGAGAGGTGTACGAAAAGGAGCTTGCTTATTACGTGGAAAAGGTGAACGAGTACGGTACGCCGTTGGACAGCAGGCAGGATTATACGAAGAGCGACTGGATCCTCTGGTGCGCGGCCATGGCCGGAGACCGGGAGCAGGCGGGAAAGCTGATCGCCCCGGTGGCGCATTATCTGGAAAAGACCACGACCCGCTATCCTTTCGGCGACTGGTACGAGACGGTCACGGGAGAATACTGTCACTTTAAGGGCAGGAGCGTGCAGGGCGGTATCTTTATGCCGCTGCTGATGGAGAGCAGAGGGTGAGAAGAAAAGACTGATCCAAAGAACAGGGCAAAAACAGCAGACTACTTCTTATTGACAAAAGTGTCTATAAGGAGTAGTCTTTATTTATACGAAGGAAGACTACAT
>VSOD01000276.1 GCA_009774655.1 Lachnospiraceae bacterium | reverse complement strand
CCTTCTGTATAGATAACGCTGTTTTGTTCTTTATAATCCAGTAGAAATTTATTATACAGCCGCATCTCATAAATTCTGTTTGCCGGCAGGACCACCGAATCTGCTGCTTTTACAAAACCAAACATCCGTGCATGCTGAACCGCAATGCTGTCCACATTATATGCAATGCTTTGTCCCTGAAACAACAACTTCACAAGAAGCTGATTCAGCTCCGGAAAGTCATTCAATTTATTCATAAGCGACTGAAAGAGCGGATTATCATCTTCCATCAACATTTTCAATGCCGCCATAAATCCCTCTTTTGTCCAGGCATTACACATAATCCGTTCGTCCATGAACTTGCAGAGCCGTGATACCAGATAAGGATAACCTGCCGTATAATCAAACAAAAGCGCCGCAATCCCGCTTACATCCATTCCTGTATGCCGGTCATTTTCGTATGCAGAGAGCATCCCTTCTATATCTTTCACCGAAAAATTCATTTCTACCAGAAAGTCCGCCGCTATATTCCACGGACTGTTCTCTTTATGGTCTTCCTCCGGACGGATTTTCCTGCTGATATTTCTTACATCATAAACTCCGGCCAAAATCACTGACTGGAAGACCGGCATCCTTCTTCTTTTCAGGTAATACGCACGAAGCTGGGCAAGAAAATCGATAAATACCTGATTATTCGTGGCAGTGTCTATTTCATCGATCAGCAGCACAATCTTTTTGTCTGATTGTCTGCAGAATTCGGTCAGCGTTCGAAACAGCGCCGACAGTGTCGCCCTGTATGGATGGCCCGCGGCATACTGCTCCAGTTTCGCCTTCACTTCTGCAGGAATATGGGCTGCGTTTTCCAACAGTTCCCCCGAAAAAGCAGCAACGAAATTCAGCTCGGATGCAAAATCAGCATAACTGATCGTCTGAAAATCCAGACTGATCACCTCATATTCTTCTTCCAGAAAATCGGCAAGCGCTGTCAATATCGTTGTTTTTCCATATTGTCTGGCTCTGTTGACCGTAAAATACTGTCCGGCATCCACCATAGATCTGATTTCGTTCAGGCGGCTGGACAGATCGACCATATAGTGCAGTTCCGGATCACAGTATCCATCGGTATTAAAAACTTTGCGCATGTCCCGTCATTCCTCTCGCTTCACACTCTCATGCATCCTGTTCCACTCCTTTATCCTAGCATACGGTCAGGCGGATTTCAAGGAAGCATTCGGGCGGACAGCATTAACGGGAGTAAAGTGCTGCAAATGTGCCGGACACAGCGGTCAATTGATCGAAACTGCCCTGCTCCACGATTTTTCCATGTTCCATCACCAATATCTCATCATACTTTCTCAAAGATTCCGGCGTAAGTTTGTGTGTGACCGCTATGCAGGTGACATTTTCCAGAGAAAGGATACTGTCTTCTACAAATTCCGTAGTCTCGCTGTCCAAGGCAGAGGTCGCTTCATCCAGCAAAAAAAGATTCTTTCTGTGTAATATGGCTCTTGCCACCGCGATCCGCTGCCTCTCGCCGCCGGAAAAACGAGAGCCGTTTTCCGCCGCCTCTGTGTCCAATCCGGCGGGCAGGCGGCCGAGCACATCATCCAGCCCGGCCAGATGGCAGGCCCTTTTGATCTCATCTTCATCATATGGTTTGTATAAAGTGATATTATTCCGGATCGTATCATCAAACAGAAACACTTCCTGATGGATCCACGCGGCTCCTGTCTTCCTGTCACTTTCTCCGTCCGTAACAATCCTGCCCGCATAACTGTCGTAATATCCGGCCAGCAGCTTTAACAGTGTGCTTTTTCCGCTTCCGCTCCTGCCCACTACGGCATATTTCCTGCCGCGTTCAAACTGCAGGCTGACATGGTCTATCACCACTGCATTATCATATGCAAAAGAAACATCCTCAAGCGTCAGTGTCCGTTCCATTTCCGGCAGGTCCGCTTTCAACTCACCTGCGTCCGCAGGCAGCAGATTTGCTTCCATCTGTTCGCAGACCGGTCTGACCCCTTTTAACTGACTGATTTTTGCAGACAACTGAAACGCCGGAGAAATGACCTGCCCGGTAAGCTGTGTTACCGCAATGATACTGCCGATCGTGATCGATCCCCTTACGGCAAATATCCCGGCCAGTGACATGATCAGAAACTGCACCGCAATGGAAGCCATATTGGCAAGGGCATGCAGGCATGCCATCGTATCCGCCGTCCGTGCCTTACTGTTTTCCAGTAATACGGAACTGTCATGATGAAGTTCCTCCATCTGTTTCTCTGCCCGATAAGCCCTGATGATTTCATAGCCGCTGAATATGTCCTTGATCTTCGCGTGATATCCCTCCGTATTCCGCATCATGTCTTCCTGCAAAATGCCCAGCTTTTTCCCAAAAATTTTCGGGATCAGGCCTGGAATTGACATAGCTGCAATCGAAATAACGGCAATAAACGGATTGATGTAGAACAAAAGAAATACTGCTATGACCATGCCCGTAAAGGAATCGTAGATGGAGACCAGATTTTGTAAATAGTTTTCTTCAAAGTCTGACAGATTCTGGCTGAAAAATGCGATATATTCCGCACTATTTTTCTGCTGATAGTCTGACAGGTCTTTCTCCAGGACGCCTCGCATGATGCCCCCTCGTATCCGCAGCATAATGTGTTTGATATTTGCCGCCTTCAAACGCTCCGAAAGGAAAATGACTGCGCCCAACGTAAACGCGTACAGGCAGCAGACCAGCATACAATTCATCAAAGGAGCTACGTTTTGTGCTGCGACAGCTGCGGAAACCGCATCGATCAGAAGATTGATCAAAACAGCGACGCCGACCGTCCCTATGATCCGCATTGTCTGAACTGCCATGAAGATTGCCACCCGGATTTTATTTTGATAAAAAACATACGCCTGCATACTCAGACCGCCTTTCTGCTGTTGTCCCGCTTCCTTATATGGCTTTGACCGAAAGCGAAACCAGCGATTTGTTATGTCCTCTACTATAAATATACTGTGCAGAAAAAACCATAACGGCGTATGTTAAAGAAAAACTTACATGATCTGTTATATTTCCGTGATTCCAAGTTCCTTTTGCGCATAGCTTCGCACAATTCCGGCGAACTCTGTCTTGCGGACAAGCTCCATATAGGGTACGATCGCCCTTATGATTGCCTCACATGCCCCGTCGTCTCCCAGCAGATGATACAATTTTGCTTTGCCAAATTCTATTTCCGGCAAAAGCGCCTGTTCAAAACCGTTAAGACTTAGTTCCTCCGCCATCTGGATATAGATAAATGCTTCGCTGTACCGGCCCTCCTTTTCCAGACATTGCGCCAGGTTAAAGGCCAGATTGATCTTGATGATCTGATATTCCTGCAGACCGCTTTTATGCCGTTTCAAAGAGGACATCAATTCCTCTCCCAGACGGATTGCTTCCTGCGGTCTGCCGCATCGAAAAAGAGCCGCTGCCATGATATTCAGAATATTTGCTTCCCGCACCGACAGCAGCACACCTCGGAAATCCTCCGGGTCAAACGACGATTTCGTCTGCGCCAGCGCCTGATGCAGTATGGACAGAGTCTTTTCCGGCTCCGCTCCCTCGGCCAGTTTCACAGACGCATCCAGCATAAGAAAGTACTGCATATTGAGGCTGTCTGTCCCTGTACTGCCGGCAAGATATACAAGGCGTTCCTTCGCCTCATCCATCTTTCCCGCCGCCACAGCCCGGCCTACCATCTCTGCCTCCTGCTCAAAAGCCTGCTGCTTTTCGCTTCTGTAATAAATATCACAGATTTGATAAGTACTTGTGCCAAGCCTGGCCAAAAGCGCCTCCAGCACCGTGCCGGACGGCATCTGCGCCCCGTTCTCGATCCGGGATATGGAAACAGGCGAACAGATACCGTCAGCCAGTTCCTCCTGAGACAGGCACGCCTTTTTCCTGAGAGAACGAATGATCTCACCTAATGAATTATGTCGCATGATATACCTTCCTAACAGTAAACTTCATTAAAAATTTCGCTGCCGGCTCTGCAAAAGCTTCCCTGTATAGATTTGGCAGGAATTCATAAGTAACAGTTTGTTATGCCGTTTACTATAACATACGGCCCGCTGCATTTCAAGAAATCTCTCCTCTCCTTAAATCCTGACCTGGTAAGCTACCTGGCAGCATATAACGAAAAACCGTTTGCATTTATTTGTTAAACCTGTTGCACACGGATCTATTATATGATATACTCCTTTTATCAAAACAAATCTTGATTCTTATATACGCATATTATATAGCGTAAGGTATGTGAAGCATACACTTCATAATCCGTGTTTCAGTGCGTTATCAGCGTGGTCAGGCAGTTCTGCCGAAGATTCACATTTGTTTAGCAGGACTGTTGTAATAGAGGTTTTACTTTTATCCACTTATTGTAACGGATTCCTGTATTAAATTGATAAGGGAGGTTTACAATGGGACGGGAAGTGCCGGAAACATATGAGCAGAAACGTGAGAAGATACAGGCATTTAACCTGACAAGCGATCTGTTTGCCGGAAAAGTATTTGAGGATCTGGCAGCCTGCCAGGAATTGTGTCAGATTCTGATGCAGAATCCTGACCTGAGACTTAAGGATGTGAAGACGCAGTATACGATCAGGAATCTGGAGCGTCATTCCGCGCAGCTTGACATTTTGGCAGAGGCGGTAAACGGGAGTCTGATCAACGTAGAACTGCAGATGTATAAAGAAAAATCTCCGCTTCGGAGAACCAGATATTATACATCCTGTATTGATATGAGTATACTGGATAAAGGGAAAGATTATCAAGAGTTGCCGTATGTGACGATTCTGTATATTACCAAAGGTGATTTTATTGGCGGCAGGAAAGGATTTTATCAGATCAAAAGAACGGCAGAGGGTAAGGCAGCTGCAGCAGTGGAATTGGACAATGGGGTATGTGAGAAATACTTTAATCTGAAGTATACGACAGGATCCAAGAAAATCAACGAATTATTGCGGTATTTAAAAAAATCGGATCCGTTCTATCATACGGAGGTGTTTCCACGAATTGTGGAGCGTGTTAACTTTTATAAGGTGCAGAAGAAAGGAGTAGACATTATGTGCGAGATAGCGGACAAAATCAGGCAGGAAGGAAAAAAGGAAGGACGGGAAGAAGGCCGAATAGAGGGGAAAACAGAAGCTGTCCTTGAGTTATTGGCAGAGCTTGGAAAGATTCCGTCCAGGATTGTTCAACAGGTCAGGCAGGAGACGGATCTGGATGTTCTGAGCAGATGGCTCAGGTGTGCAGCATCTGCGTCTGATCTGACAGAGTTTGAAGCCCGGATGTGAGGTGGTAAGGTTATTGTCATGCCATTATACACGGCCCTTGCTGATCTGATCCGGCTGCCTTTCTATATACTGTACTTCATTCAATACTTTAGGACAGTAGAAAGCATCCTGCTTCAAATCCGATTACTGGAGATAAACTCTTGATATACTTGTTGATACTTTTCTCGTGCTTGCGCCTTGAAATTTGTTGCAGAACAAAAACTGCATCCATATGGACAGCCACGACTGGAAGATATAGTGATTACCTTATTGTTACTGTCAAAAACCTGTCTGCGCAATTCAAATTCACTGTCCAGCAACAGATTCGCTTTGCTGTTATCCGCAAACCAGGCAATAAACAAGGCAAGCAGCAGGATCAATATATTCCTGAACCAATGTCATTAAGTTAAATGTGAAAATGCGAAGGAAACAGGTTGAAAAAATAAAGCATAATGAAATTTGGGT
>VSOD01000275.1 GCA_009774655.1 Lachnospiraceae bacterium | reverse complement strand
TGTCAAATCAGTCCGCTTCATAGAAAATGTTACAGGACTTTGTTCCTGAATGTTAATAACATATGTATCATTTTCCTGACATTCAATTTTTTCAACCTGTTCAATCGGATATGCCAAATTCTCACCTAAAAGAAGCCCTTTTGCATAAATTCTTAGGAAACGGTTCGTGAGCAATATCCCTGATTTCCCTTTGGAAGATCGGTCGAACAATGCCAGTATCAGTTCTTCTGCCAAGGTTCCTGCGACAGAAGAAATCATAGTCTCTTTTGATGAAAAAGAACCGATATGATCTGGTATATCAATCCATCCACCTTTGATTATTTCATCCGATAATGACTGTCTGATAATAAAATCAATATTCTCATAAATTTTTTCGGGTGTCCGCAACCCATATTCTGTCCCAAATACAGACTCAAAAATGCCTTTGAATTCCTCTGTAATGTAATCCGCAGATTTTAGATATTCATATGTCTCCTTTTCAAAAATATCTTTTCCCTGCAAGGCCCGGTAAAAAGTTGCGAAGTCTTTCCGAACATTTTCAGCCAATTCTCTTGTATCATAGGTAACTCCCTTGACAGTCCTGACTTCAATGTCAATTTCTTCTAAAAGCTGCTTACACTGTGCAATCTTAGATATATTATCTTCCGATATCGTCTGTCTTTTACAATATTGAACCAACTCATCCAAAGTTGCCTTGATTTGATTTTCAATCTGAACGGCAGCCGTCTTTTTATCAAACGATTCTTCATATAAACTACAGTTTTTGGTAAATAAATCATCCCCATATTGTTCTGCTATTTCTGCAATCTGCTGTTCTAAGGGAATACCGAAATATGCGGCCATCTTTCTTAACTCGCCATTTTCATCTCCAAAATCTTCCCATATAGAATCATAAATTTCTATACTATACGGATTTAATGTCAGAGCTTCTATAATCTGCTCTTTTTTCTTCTCCGCGGGAATCCTGCCAAGCCTATAATTATTCCATATTGCTTTTGCCTTGTCATACTCGGAATCTGTCACATACTTGCAAACAATACCTGCTTCCTTTTGTAGTGCAGTTCTAATTGCATTGCGAATATCATACAAATCTTGCATAAGAGCTGTGTTTAAGGGTTCCTTATATTTTTTGTAAATCGCCGCTTTGTCTGAACTGGCAGCAATTCCCGAACCAACATTTCCAACTGCATTGAATGCAGAATGCGCTATTCCGCTGGCTGCGTTCATCATTCCGGCTTGTGCCATCCCCTTAATCGCTCCGCCAAGACCAACCCCGCCGCCTACCACCCTGCCTCTGCTCTCTTTTCGGACCTGCCGATACATCTCTTCTTCCTCTTGGCGAATATTGACTGCTTCTACCGCTTTCTCCATGGAACGTACAACTTCAAACACATGCTCTGACAAATGGAATTTTTTAACATACTTATCATAAAAAGAGTCTTCGTCTAAGGAGTACACCCCTTGAGCATTTAAAATATCTATTCCTATATTAATAAGGGGCACTATCGAACCATTATAAAGATTATCTGTCTCTTCCACTATGCCATAACAACTTCCCCGCGCCGCATACCACTCATCAAAAGTTTCATTAACAGATTCAATATATTCATCCGTAGTACTTAATAAATATCGCTCATTTTCCATATCGTTGGAAATAGTAACCATATTTCCAGAAATATCATATGTGGTCATCGTTTACACCCTTGCTCCTTTTTCATTTTCCATATTTTATCTTTTCTTGCTGCGATATCTTTTCAACATAATACATCGAAAATCATCCTGCTATCCCATTTCTTAAAATTCAACCTCAGTATTGAAATGTGATCCGATAACCGTTTTCTCTTTTACATTCACATAAAACTCCCTAAATCTGATCACCTCATCACACACATCATATTTATGTTCTGAATGTATCTGTTGGTTGCGTATGTGCAATCCGTCATCTGATGATATTTGCTCACTTTCCACACTTACCACTTCATTTCCCGCGATATCAAACACCGTTAAATTATGCCACTTAACCGCAACGAGATACTTTCCATCGCTACTCATATATACATCCTCAAAACCTGTTTGAGGTTCAAACTGTTGTTTTCCGCTTTTATCAATGACCGTAAAATAAGTAAGCTGATCAGCGCCCTGTATTAACATAAGGGCATATCCGTTATAGAAAGGATCACAAAAATATACACTTTTCCCATTGTATTCGGAGAATTCAAGAGCAACTTCTCCGTCAATGTTATAGTAAACACCTGTTGTATCGTCTCCCCCGCTGTAAGGAACAAATAACAGACCATCCTGAAATTCATTTTCCCCATTCAAAATATTGGGCAGAACATAGTTTGTCCAGCTATTTGACACAATAGGGATTATTGTACCATCTGTCTCCATACGGCACAGGGAATATGAGTTTTTCAGAAACGTCGCCCAATTAACGTCCGTATTATCTTCTTCCATTTTCTCCATATCTATGGGTTCGTTATATAACACAGTGGCAGTACCATTGTCAAAACCGGTTATAAACTGCTCAATATGAGCTGTATTTTCAGAATATGTATTCAAGCTGATAACACTTTGGGAATCCAAATTCAATATTGCAAAACCGTTCTCCAATGGTACTCTGTAAACATTTTCTCCAAGATATTCACATAACGATTGATAATCATGACTAGAATTCTTATCAAAAGCAATCGTTTCCGGCATATGCTGACTATCTGCCTCATATTCCTCAAGTTCCGTCTGATATTCTTGATATTCTTCAGCCTGCACAGCATATTGCTCCTGAATCTGAATCTTTCTCTCCGTCAGCTCATCATATCTGTTTTGGAATTCCATTTCTGTTTCTTCAATCAATCTGTAATATTCTTCATCAGTCTCTCCATCGTATTCCCAACTCTCTTCAACCCATTTCTGACGTTCTTCAGCAAGTCTGCCTAATGCATCATCAATCTCTTGCAGACTGAAAGACGGATCAATAGGCTCCTCCACAGATAGTGGTTTTTCTTGGGGTGTCGTTATCTCATAGGCTTTATATTCCGCAACAATATCACCATTTTTATCAATGGTTCCAATCTGCCACTCATCAACATCTAAACTTGCAATATGTTCTGCAACTAAAAACAATCCTCCTCCGTGTGAAAGAAACATAAAATCTTCCGAGCATTCTTTCGTATAAGTTATATTACCTTCCCAATCAATGATGTTATAGCTTTCTCCCTCATTTCCATCAAATATAAAGTAAGCCAACCCATCTTTGAATTCACTTATTTCCGTCAATGACAGATCATTTAACGTTCGATCCGATTTCCATAAAATTTTACCCAGTGTATCAATCAGTGCCATTCTGTTTCCGCCCTGAGGTTCATGCTCAATATACTCCATCGCATATTGAGCCTTCTCGCCTTCATCATCCGTAAGCATAGCCCTTATTCCATCCTCAGCCATTTTTAAATCTTCTTCCGAATAATCAGTAAACTGCACAAATGCCCTCTCTTCTGAAAAATCAGTCAGTGTTTCCACCTGCATATCATCAGTTATATATTCTGCATTTTCTACCCCATATGTATTAGCTGACCTTTCCACTCCTCCATTCTCTCTACTTGCTTTTCTTTCTGGCATAGCCGCAGCTACAATATAAATAGCTACTGCCACTCCAATCAGCACTAAATCCTTTCTCTTCGTTTCATTTTTAATTCTTCGTTTAATAATCTTTATCAAACCAAAAACAAAAATGATAAAAGAACTACATACCAAAATAAACTTCACAACATCTCCCTGCCATTCTACGTAGTATTTTTAGTTTTGTTTTGCCCTATATATTATTCCGTCTCATTTTCTTTTCGACGTTTGCTCAATACCCCTTCTATCACCCTTGCAGAATATCCGCCTGCCCTTGCAATTTTCG
Source organism: Lachnospiraceae bacterium (assembly GCA_009774655.1). Classification (GTDB taxonomy): domain Bacteria; phylum Bacillota; class Clostridia; order Lachnospirales; family Lachnospiraceae; genus UBA3282. The sequence continues at coordinate 1,865 of VSOD01000275.1, read as the reverse complement.
CCCTTTCACGCCTGTCTGTTTCATTTTTCGCAAGATCAGCAATAAACTCCGCACGGTACAGCCGCATGGGGCACTCGATTTTATCTCCATGAAAATGAGTGAACAGTTTTAGCATAGCGTCCCGTCCAATCAATTCAAAAAGTTCCAGATAGCTGTCATTCAACGCCTCAGCTTCATTCCCATCCACATGAAATGCCTCGTAGACGATCTCATCGTTTATGTTGTTGAAATCAATATTAATCACTTTATCACCTCCGATTTGTCAAATTATATCAACATTCAACGTCATAAATCCAATCATAAAACGATTACTTTTACTCATCATAAAGTGTTTTTATAAATGATACATAAACTGTATACATTTTATGAAGCATAATATGTATTCTATTTTTCATCTTGCAACATATCAACAGATACTGCATTCCTGCTGTCATGCAAATCTGCCCCCTCCCCAGTTCTACAGATATACAAAATCCCCATCTTGCAGCCATAATACTTTATCATCTACAAGCGGCAACGGCACATCACTAATCAGTGTTCCGATGAAATTCACCATGATACCATATCCTACTCTTACTGGATCACCCTGACTCTCATCATCATCGGCAACCTCATACTGGTATCGTTCTTTTGGTACGGTCCTCCTGTCTATGCGCATATCGCTGAAATCGCATGGAATGCCACATACACTGACTTTCTGAAACTTCTCCTTCCTGTAATCAAGCCTCATGATTAAATACCTCCCTGCTCATTTCTCATATACAGATCCGTCATCATACACCCTATAAGTGACTGTATCGCCGCCGACACGTCCAACGACCTCAACAAAATCCGGTGTGGAAACCGTTTCCAGAATATAATCCAAATGTTCCAGTGCTTTATTCTGGGCTTTTTCAACTCTTTCTATTGTATCCTTTGCCATATCTTCCTCAGATCTGCCCTCGTAACCTCCGGGACGGGCAACAAAATAATCCCCATGCCACAACTGGCACCGGGAATAATATAACTCCATATTCAAACTTCCATCATATAACAGACCAAATATATTGCATATCTGCTACATTTGATTTCAGATATGCAAATTTTAGTTTTTCATTTCATTAAATAACACTTGATGCGTAGCAGATTGTTTGCATATGCTTTCATATCTGCAACAATTTTCTAACTGATAAGCTTAAGAACACTACTCAGTTCATCGGGTAATTTCTCACACGTATCAGGAAGTTCTGTTCCCCTCTCTACAGCTTCTTTCTGTTTTACAGGAACACTCACAGTTCCTATCCCCGCTAACAATGCACCTACCAGCTTCATACCCTGTTCCTGCATTTCTTCCCGAACCAACGTTAATATCTGCTCATGAAATATCTGACGCTCTGCCATCTCTGACTTTACATTGAGATATTCTTCCAACGTCCTTTTAACATACGCCGTCAGCGAAGTAGAAGTTCCAGCGGCTTCCGCCAGTTTCATGTACAGGCTGCTATCTGCCTCATCTTCCATGTTAAAGCGAAGGAATATCGCTTTCCGTTGTCCAGCCATCCGTTCACCTTCTCTCTAACATCTGCTTTGCAAGAAACTCATAGCCCTTCGCATTGGCACACAGGTCACAGTCGTAAGCAGTATGATTCCTGAATTTTCCTGCATGTTCACGCGCCATCAGCGCACCGCCTCCCACATAAATGATGTTGATATAGTCAAGACTGTAACCTCGTTCAGAAAGCTCCAGTTCCAGAGAATGTATTTTTTCCCGCATCATTCCATGGATTAACTCTGCGTAGACTGTTGGCAGATTACTCCCTTCCTTTAACATGACCTTCATAATCTCATGTTCGGGAATATCCTTTCCTGTCTGTATCTTCATATCC
>VSOD01000274.1 GCA_009774655.1 Lachnospiraceae bacterium | reverse complement strand
TATGCTTTATTTTTTCAACCTGTTTCCTTCGCATTTTCACATTTAACTTAATGACATTGAAGGCTGAACTGTTACAACGAAATTTCTAATGTCGTTAACTATATATAAAATAAGCTGCCCCTTTTACCGGGCAGCTTAGCGTATCTTTACTGGCAGGCAGATATTCAGATCCCCGGTCTGTCATACAGCGGTTCAAAACCACAGACCGCAGATCAATAGTTCTCTGCCTTGATCTCAAAATATGCCTGCGGATGCGTACAAACCGGACAGATCTCAGGTGCGTTACAGCCCACCACGACATGTCCGCAGTTGCGGCACTCCCATACTTTGACTTCGCTCTTCCTGAACACTTCCTGCATCTCTACATTCCGCAGCAGCGCACGGTAGCGTTCCTCATGCTGTTTCTCGATGTCAGCCACCTGACGGAACTTCGCTGCCAGTTCTGTAAAACCTTCCTTTTCCGCAGTCTCCGCAAAGCCAACATACATTTCCGTCCATTCATAATTCTCGCCCGCCGCTGCCGCTGCCAGATTCTCAGCCGTAGTGCCGATCCCGTAACGCTCCTTATACCAGATTCTGGCATGTTCTTTCTCGTTATCCGCAGTCTCCTGAAAGATCGCCGCGATCTGCTCGAAACCTTCTTTCTTCGCCTTGGATGCAAAGAACGTATAATTATTTCTCGCCACCGATTCACCTGCGATCGCCGCCTCCAGATTCTTCTCTGTCTGCGTCCCCGCGTATTTGCTGTTTCCTGCTGCTTGTGCCATAGTCTCCTCCATTCCGCATGATAATCTACATGATAACTCACAATTTTTATCTGCCCGTATCTTCCCGCCTGCTGCTCCTGCCGTTCTCATATCAGATAGCAGTATCGTATTTTAAAATACCATTCTGTAAAAGTATCTCCCATACTTTGGGTTCTTATGCAGATATATTCCATGTACACAAGCACAAAAAATCTGTCCCGTAAGCGTGATCAGTTCTCCCTTTCCTGCGGGTATACGATTCCCGGGCTGCCGCCACAGGCATTCTTTTCACGCTTCTGCTACTCTATCCGCGCCGTCATTTCACGCAGCCATCCCCGCTCTTCCTCCTCCAGACAGGGCGATAAGGTCTCGTACACCTTCTGGTGATAGGCATTGAGCCACGCCAGTTCTTTCTCCGACATCAGTTCCGGCAGGATTGCTTCCCTGTCAAAAGGCACCATCGTCAAAGGTTCCAGATACAGGAACTGGCCGTATTCGTTCTTCTCTCCCCTGCGGCACAGCACCAGATTCTCCAGCCGGATGCCGAAACGCCCTTCCAGATACACCCCCGGCTCATCGGAGACGATCATGCCTTCCTCCAGAGGAACGCTCTTCGTGCCCGGTGCGGTGCGCCAGTGGAACCGCTGCGGCCCTTCATGCACGCCAAGAATATAGCCTACCCCGTGGCCGGTCCCGTGGTTGTAATCCATGCCCATCTCCCACAGAGGCGTTCTCGCCAGAACATCCAGATTCTGTCCGCTTACCCCTTCTACGAATTTTGCCGCGCTCAGCGTCAGATTCCCCCGCAGCACCGCCGTATAATACCGCTTCTCTTCTTCCGTCAGTTCCCCCAGCGCTATGGTACGGGTGATATCCGTAGTGCCGTCCTGATAATGGCCGCCCACATCCGCCAGACAGAAGCTCTCCGCCTTCATCTCCACATCTGATTCCTGCGTCGGCGCATAGTGCACGATCGCACCGTGAGGGCCATAGGCGATGATCGAGGAAAAGCTGGGTTCCAGATAGCCTTCCATCTGTGACCGAAAAGTCTCCAGTTTCCGGGCAGCGCCCACTTCCGTGACCGGCCCGCGGCTCACGGATGTCTTAAGCCAGTGGATAAATCTCGTCACCGCAACGCCGTCCTTCACATGGGCGGCACGCATATGTTCCATCTCCTCCGGCGATTTGACCGCCTTCATAAGCACGATCGGGCTTTCCTGATCCAGGATCTCCACCGTCTCCGGCACGCTCTCTGTCAGCCGGTAATTCACGGCGCCGCTGTCCAGCCACACCTTCGTGCCCGCCGGCATACTGCCCACCGCCTGTCCGATCTCCTCATAAGGTCTTATCGTCACGCCTTCCTGCCCCAGCTTTTCCAGTAACTGCGCGGAAAAGATCTCCCTGTGAACAAAGAGTGTGATCTGCTCTTTCGTTAAAAGCAGATAAGACAAAAAGACCGGCGTATAAGCGATATCTCCTCCGCGCAGATTAAAAAGCCACGCTATTTCGTCCAGCGCGGTCACCAGCAGCTGATCCGCCTTCTCTTCCTGCATTTTCTCCCGCACTTCCCGGATCTTCTGCGCCCGGCTCCTGCCCGCGTATTTCACGTCCAGTTCCCAGACCTGCTCTTTCGACAGGGGCGGACGATCCGTCCAGATCCGGTTCACCAGATCCTCACTGCCGTCAAAAGTAATCTGCTTCCCGTCTGTCTTCTCCCGAATGGTCTCAAGAAAACGTTTCGTGACCGTGCGGCCGTCAAATCCGATCACCGCCTTGTCCGGCAGATTCTCATACAGGTATTCTTCTATTTTCGGCACATCCGGCTGCCCGGAACGCATCAGCTCGATTGTGCTGCCTTTAAGCTGCTCCCCGGCCTGAAGAAAATATCTGCCGTCCGTCCACAGCGCCGCCTTATCCGGCAAAACCACCAGCGTACCCGCGGAGCCTGTAAATCCCGACATATATTCCCGCGCCTTAAAGTACCGGCCCACATATTCCGAGCTGTGAAAATCGTCGCTCGGAATGATATAAGCATAAAACGCCTTCTCCTTCATCAGTGCGCGCAGCTGTGTCAATTTCTCGTCTGTCCTCATCGCTTCCTCCTCTTAAATCCGGACAAGCTCATACTGATCCGTGCCAAGTCCGATCTTCACCGCATGGGCGATGCAGCTTTTCCATTCCGTATCCGGATGCGTCATATGGAAATGGTCATGGCCTTCCTCGTTGCCGTGCTTTTTCAGGTTCTCTCCCAGAATACTGCTCTCCACCGGCGCCATCTGGTTGCACAGATCCGCGCAGGCCTGATCCAGCGCCACCGGGTCAAAGGAAGCCAGCATTCCCACATTGGGAATGATCGGAATATCATTCTCTGCATGGCAGTCACAGTTGGGCGATACATCGCAGATCAACGACACATGGAAGCAGGGCCGGTCCTTGCACACCGCCAGGCTGTACTCCGCCATTCTGTAATTGAGCACCGCAACGGAGTCCTCGAAATCCGCCGCGATCGCATCCTTCGGACAGACCGCCAGACACCGGCCGCATCCCACACATTTATCATGATCGATCTGTGCCTTGCCGTTCTCGATCACCGGTGCTCCGTGGGCACATATTCTGTCGCAGGCGCCGCATCCTATACAGGCCGAAGGGTTCACGCTCGGCTTGCCGTCGCAGTGCTGTTCCATCTTACCCGCTCTGGAACCGCAGCCCATACCGATATTTTTCAAGGCGCCGCCGAAACCTGCCATCTCATGCCCCTTAAAATGCGTCAGCGAAATAAACACATCCGCATCCATGATCGCATGGCCGATTTTGGCCTCCTTCACATACTCCCCGTCAATCGGAACCAGCGTCTCGTCCGTCCCTTTCAGACCGTCGCCGATGATCACATGGCATCCCGTCTGATAAGGAGAAAAACCGTTTATGTAGGCTGTCTCCAGGTGATCGAGCGCATTCTTCCTGCTTCCCACATACAGCGTATTACAGTCCGTCAAAAACGGCTTACCGCCAAGCTCCTTCACATAGTCCGCAACCACTCTCGCATAGTTGGGCCGCAGGAATGCCAGATTGCCGTACTCTCCGAAATGAATCTTGATTGCCGCGTACTTGTCCGTGAAATCGATCTTCTCAAACCCCGCCGTCTTCATCAGACGATGCAGCTTCTGCAGCAGGTTCTCATGCTCCGTCGCCTTAAAGGTTGTAAAATATACATTTGCTTTCTCCATAATGCTCTGCCTCCGTTTTTTCCTTATAATTTACATTTCTGTCTGAATCCCCTACTGTTGACAATGTAAAAATTCTATCACACCGGAGCCGTTCCCGCTACCCATCTGTCCAAAATTTTCCGATAATTTTTCTTTATTTTCTGTTCATTTTCCGATATCTCATTTTCCGCTTCTTACGTTACGGCTCACGTCCTGACCGGCTGCAAACTGCAACACATTTTTCCAGTTGCCAAACATACGTTCGTATGTTATACTCATTGTATCGTTAACGACATAACTACTGACCCATTGACGACGGAGGTTTTTCATGAAACAGCGCACCTACCTGTGTATCGACCTGAAATCTTTTTATGCTTCGGTGGAATGTGTTGCCAGGGGCATGGATCCAATGACCGAGAATCTGGTCGTGGCCGACCCGGAACGGACCGAGAAGACCATCTGTCTGGCCATCACCCCGGCCATGAAGGCTCTCGGTATCAGGAACCGCTGCCGCATTTTCGAGATTCCGAAGCATGTGCGGTACACGGTGGCCCCGCCCCGTATGCAGAAGTACATCGACACCGCCGCCGATATCTACAGCATCTACCTGCAGTATATCGCCAGGGAAGATATTCATGTCTACTCCATCGACGAAGCCTTTATGGATGTGACTGACTATCTGACGCTTTACCATCTGTCCGCCCGCGAGCTGGGTCAGCAGATCATGACCGAAATCTTCCGTTCCACCGGAATCCGCGCCACCTGCGGCGTGGGCAGCAACCTGTATCTGGCCAAGATCGCTCTGGATATCACCGCCAAACACGCAGAAGATTTTATCGGGGAACTGAACGAAGACAGCTACCGCACACAACTGTGGGATCACCGGCCGCTCACCGATTTCTGGCGGATCGGTTCCGGCACCGCCAGACGTCTGGAACCATACGGCATCCGCACCATGCGGGACATCGCCAAAGCAGACGAAGACTTCCTCTACCACCTGTTCGGCATCGACGCCGAACTTTTGATCGACCATGCCTTTGGCCGGGAGACCGTCACCATGGCTGACATCAAGTCCTACAGATCCCACACCAACTGTCTGGGCAGCGGTCAGGTGCTGGGCAGCGATTACTCTTTTGACAAGGGGCTGCTCGTCGTCAAGGAGATGATGGATCTGCTGTGCCTGGACCTGGTGGAGAAGAATCTGATCACCGGCTCCGTCACACTCCATGTGGGGTATGCCAACCGTTTCAATGTAACTTCCGCCCATGGCACCACCTCCACGGACGTCGAGACGAATTCGGACCTGCTGCTCATCCCGGCAGTGACAGACCTTTACAGACGGATCGTCAATCCGGCCTACCCGATCCACCGCATCAACATCACCTGCAACAATGTCATGCCCGAAGAATACCACCAGTACAATTTCTTTCTGGACGGTGCGGAGCTTGAACGCAGCCGCCGGATGCAGCAGGCCGTCATCAGCATCAAGAACCGCTTCGGCAAGGACGCCATCCTAAAAGGGATGAATCTGGAAGAAGGCGCCACCACCAGAGAACGGAATCACCAGATCGGAGGACACAAAAGTGGCTTGTAAACCAAAACACAAAATGCCCGTCGAAGACAGGGCCAAACAGTTCATGCCCTTTGCGGCGCTGAAAGGCCTGCCGGATGCGCTGGCCGCCAGAGAACGGATCATCGTGCCCAAAACAGAACTATCCGAGGAAATGGCGCAGGAACTGGACCGCCGGATGCACAGCCTGTCCAAAGGAAAAATTGCTTCCGTCGTCTATTTTCACAGGGATGAATACATTAAAATAACCGGCATG
>VSOD01000273.1 GCA_009774655.1 Lachnospiraceae bacterium | reverse complement strand
CAATAGAGCAGATTGATCAGATTAAAAAGATGTTTCTTCGGATAAGTCACCAGAACGGCCAGTGCCAGGAAAACCAGCATCTGCCTGTAAGCCACCGTATGATGCAGCTCAAACAGACCGTTCATGTAGTTACAGCAGGACCAGATGGCCCCCGCAAAAAGGGCCGACTGCAGGTAGTTCTGCCAGTTCTCCTCCAGCACGGTGACAAGCGTCCTGTCCGAAGCGATCCCCGTTCTGTTATGGTTGACCGCATAGAGCAGAAATACTGCTGCCAGCAGAATACTCGCCACAAAAAACACATTGGATACTGTATTGGTGGAAAAAAGACGGCAGGGCCAGACAGCCACGCAAGCCCCGACCGCACTCAGCACGATCAGCGGATTGCACACCACTTTCACGGTTTTCTCCACCGTGACCAGCGTGTTTTTCTCCGGATGCTTCTTATAATATATGCCCGTCAGATACGTGACCGCGATCCCGGACAGCACAAACAGAGCATCCCACACCAGTGTTCTGCCCTTGCGAAGCGGTATCTCATATTCATAGGAGGCGATCATGCTGTGCTCCCTGTCCTCCACGCCGCCGTAAAAAGCCGCGCCGTTATAAGGATTGCCGGAAGCTGCCGTCTCCTCAAAGCCTGTCCGGAACGGAGATTCCATCCCCTGTACCGCAAAATAATAGGCCTGTCCCACTTCCGTGTCGATGTTGACCTGTACCCTGCAGTCTCCCGGTATCGACTTCATATCCTTCGTATTGATCACCTGCTGCATGATCACGCCCATGGCCGCGTCATACAATACGAAATTAAACTCTTCGCCGATGGTCCCTTCCGTTATATAAATATTGATGTTCTTCAACCTGTCATACTGCGCGGCAAACATCTGCTGTACCGCACTCCCCGACACGATCTCCCCGGATTCCATCACCATCTGCCTGTTGCTGTCGGAGACGATCGTCTCCTTGATCAGACGAAGCGGCCACATGGAAAGCACCGCACACACTATGATCACCCAGACAGTCCCGCAGACAGCCTGTCTCTTATTGATTATTCTGTTCATCGTTCCCTCTGTATGGATACCACAGGACTGGCCTGGCATATCTCTGAATACACTCTGTAAATTACATTTCCCGCCCGTTTCGACACCAAATCCGTCCCGCCGCGGAAATTTCATTGCTTAGTATATCACGATTACATCTTTTTTACAACTGATGCAATTTTTTACAGTTCCGCTATATCATTTTTACTCCGGCTATGCTGTCGTTCTTGAAAAACGGCGTACTGCGAGGGGCAGATTCTTCTGGTCAAATTCACATGTTCTCACGAACTTTGTCAAAAACAAAGTTCATTTGCAGTAAATGTATAGACCCGGGCCGGGCTGAACTGTTACTATATCTAACCATTTTTCTGATCGCTCCTTGACAAGAATGGTTAGAATGTGGGTAGAATATGGATAGAATCTTTTCAGAAGGCGATCAGATGATCTATCAGGAAAGCGAGACCGTAGAATTAAAGTCTGTTGTCGTGGATGACATCAAGAAAGAGATTATTGCGTTTGCAAATTGCGAAGGCGGGAAATTGTATATTGGCGTTCAGGATGACGGAACTGTGGTCGGCCTCGATGACCCGGATGGAGCAGCTTTGCAGGTCAGGGAAAAGCGTGCGCCGCCCCGCCGAAAGACAGCATGGATGAGGATATGGTAATCGCTTTGGCAAAAGAACAGGGGGCCTTCACAAAAAAAGACGTAGAAAAGGCGCTGGGAGTCAGCCAGACAACCTGTGGACAGCTACTAAAACAGATGATCGAGAAAGGGCAGATCATTCAAGAAGGAAGAAGCAGAAATACGTATTATCGCCTTACAGAGTAAGCAAACACCTACGGATCCTGTATTTTTATGCGCCACATCCTTGTTTGGCACAGATCATTGAAATCCTATGGAGGACTGCTATGTCAAAACATAAAACGAAAAATATAACAGCCGCATTGCTGACCTGCATGATCATGGCAGGCATGACAATATATGCCACCAAAAAACCGCTTGCCTTTATTGACGAATCTTTAATGACTGAACTCGAAGAACACGTAACCAGACAAAACGTATCCTTATCCGAGTCAGAGATCAAGACATTGGCGCAGGCCTTATATCAGGAAAAATATATCGACGAACCGCCCATTTCCCCCGCCGAAGAACAAGCCGGCGTTGTCGATGTCGCATACGAAAACACCTTGTCTTGTCAATCTTCTGTTGTAAACAGGGCGTTAATCCCCCTGTGGTGTTGGTCTGAATGTTGTCGCTCATATTCCTTTAGGGATGCAAAAAAAGACGCATGGTTTACAAATTTACTGTTCCTTGCGCCTTTACGCTGTTATTTTGATATTAAATTGTTTTGCCGATCATGCTAACTGCATAACCTCGGCTTCAAGTTCCTTTAACTCGTCAAATGATAAAGTTGGCACACATAAACTAATTTCTTCTAGTGATAGTTTTCCCATTTTTATCATTTTCTCTGCTGTTTTTCTTTCTGTTTCTTTTTCAATGTCTTTCGCATAAGTCCTCATAATCTGCTCGTCATCAAATAAACTCATCATAATCGTTACTACCTCCACTTCCTTACTACTTAGATATTGTTTTAAGATGTTCCTGTCCTTGCAAATACGGATTGTTTCTGTAACCGCCTGTTTTGTCATTCCATGTTCTTTTATCTGCTTGTTAAAAACTTTGCAAAAAACAATGTACTCATTGATGATATTATCCTTGTCGCTCTCATATATGACTTTAGCTTTTATCTCAATATCAATATCTGCACCGCCAAAAAACTCTTGCGATAAAGATATGGTATCGGGTTTTCTGCCTTTGTTGCCAGTATATATCACATATAATTCTGGCTTTGGCATTTTTACTTTCTTGCTCTTATACAGGCTCTGACTGGTTCGCTCAAAATATTCATGGTAACTCTGTGCTAAATACAGCAGTATTCTGATTAAAATATTTACCGTCCAACTCGATTGCGCCTCCAACAACAAAAGCAATCTGTTGCGTCTGTATCCTCTGGGTGCAATGTCTTATACAGTTTCAACAAATTCTTTTTATCTTGGAAAAGGTCTAAAAACACACTGTTTTTTGCGGTACGCTTTGCTTTAACTTCCTGCGTCTGTTTTGTATCGTCTGACACTTTACCACCTCGATTTCTAAAAATCTGTGACACAAGATACGATATATCCTGTTCCTGTCACACTTCAATTATACAAAAAAACGCTTATCTTTACAATAAAATTCACATTAAATTTCTTCCTCCCTGTAACAGTTCAGCAGACTTCGGTTTAACTGTTACCCTATTCTAACCATTTTTCTGATCTTATATCGCAAAAAAAGGGCTTCGCCCGGAAGGTGTATTTGTCCGTCAGGGATATTCCTCTGTTCCGGCTACCAATACAGCCATCCGGCGCATGATCAAGGAGACAGACGGAGACTATTTTGAAGAAATGCGGTCTCTGGAACAGGACTTGACATTTGAAACTGCAGAAAAAGAAATTTCAATCTGATTCATAAAAACGAAAATCTTGTTGACAGCTTTGTTCTATTGCGGTAGAATAACTACAACAGTAAGTATTCTACTGTGATAGAATGATATAGGAGGTGAATTTTTGGAGATCAAACTTTTTGATTCTGAACTTAAAATCATGGAAATCCTATGGAAAGGAGGTGAGACCACCGCAAGATCCATTGCAGAAACACTAAAAGAGCAGATTGGATGGAGTAAAACTACTACTTACACGGTCATCAAGAAATGCATCGATAAAGGAGTAGTCAATCGTAAAGAACCAGGTTTTGTCTGCAGACCTCTTATTACAAAAGAGCAGGTGCAGGAATTTGAGACCAGAGAATTGATCGACAAAATGTATGACGGCGGTGCAGACCGGTTGGTAGCGTCTCTCTTAAACAGCCAAAAACTGTCTATGGATGAAATACAGCATCTAGAACAGCTTATCGATCATTTCAAACAGCAGGATGATTAACATGATACTAAAAATGAGCATAACATCGGGTATTTTCATTATTATTGTATTGTTCATCCGGCGGATTGCCCTTTATCATTTTCCCAAAAGAATGTTTCTTCTCCTCTGGGAAACGGCGCTACTCCGCCTGTTGCTTCCGTTTTCCGTTCCGTCACGGTTGAGCATCTATACATTAATCAATGTATTCCATGACAGGAATGAGTCCTACAATCCGGAAACGACCTGTTTATCTGTCTGCAGTATACTATTTCCTCTAGTATGTTGGCTTTTGGGTTTTTTCATTTGTCTTCTACTTTTTCTATTTACGCATCACAGACATTTGAAGATTTATAGAACAGCGTTACCTGTAGACAATATCCTTGTAAAAAGGTGGTGCGCGAAACATCCACTCCAACGCAGAATAAAGATCTGTCAGTCAGATCAGATCTGCACGCCGTTGACTTATGGACTATTCCACCCGGTAATCCTTTTACCGAAAGCTCTCGGGCAAGAAAAAGTTTCAGACGTTTCTTACATTCTTACCCATGAATATATCCATATAAAAAGATGTGATGTTCTGCTGAAATGGTTGTTTGCTACTGTTGTTTGTATTCACTGGTTTAATCCATGCGTATGGATCATGTATTTTTATGCAAACCGTGATATTGAATTAGCCTGCGACGAAGCTGTCGTGAGCATTCTCGGTGAAAAAGGAAGAATTGACTACGCCGCTACCCTGATCAGATTTGAAGAAAAAAGGGGCTTTGTTCTTTCTTCCACCAATTATTTTATTTGACAAATGTATCTGATAGTACAATCAAAATTACTGGAGGCTCCATTACTTTTTGAGCGTAAAACTCAGAATGCGAGCAAACTACTCATATAAATATAATAAAAGGGACTGTTACACACGAGATTAAAAATCCCAGACTTAACAGTCCCTTTTCCTACTACTCCATGCTCACTCCTCTTCCTTAAAATTCATAAATGAAATATCATATGCGCTATAGGGTGATGAAGCTGTAATATTTGCAATTATTGGCCGCAAATAAGGCATTACGTCTATCCATATACTCTTTATCCGGTCTGCAAAGAGAATCCGACAGCTGCCTGAACTGCTCTCTCGATAAAATAACTGGTTCTGTCCAATAAGTATTCATATGTTCCTCCCTTCCACTATTCCAAAACTCTCCTCACATCCAACCTCTCTGTCAGCAGATCTCAGCAAAGTGACTCGACATATTCCTCCAGTTCTTTCTGGCGAATCAGACAATCCATGTACATCTTTGTCGTATAGCCCTCCTGCCATTTCGGATTATATGGAAACTCAATAAATCCCATTCTCTTATACCAGCCGACCAGATCCTTTCTGGCATCTATGGTAATCAATCTAACCGGAAAACTTAATGCGTAGTCCTTAATACTTTTAATAATAGAGGGCAATACACTGGTTCCTATTTTTCTGTTTTGGTACTTGCTTGCTATCGACCTGATCTCCCTTTACTTCTGTCAGATCATCACATCAACCATACCTTTTCCCTCTGCCCATCTCCCATCGAAGCATTAGAATACCAATTATCAAGATTATAATTCCAACAGCCATCTGTATAAACTCATTACCAGAATACATACTCCAAACCTTATCATTCAAAACACTTGCATTAAAGAATGAAAAAGAATTGTTCACAGCATGAATGATAATTCCAATATAAACATTGTCTGTCAGAACAATGGCGTATCCTATGATTACTCCCATAAACAGACCAGAAATGAGTTGAATACCATTCATATGAG
>VSOD01000272.1 GCA_009774655.1 Lachnospiraceae bacterium | reverse complement strand
CGTAGGTAAAGAGAGTGGATGCATCGTCAGCGTTGACGGTTACAGGAGGCAGGATCCAGTCCTTTGTTACATCATAAATTCCGTAGCCCGGCGTATTCAGAATCTCCAGTGCGCCGTTTTCCGAGCCCAGAAGCTCATCCAACAGGAGTTTTTCTTTTTTGGAAGGCGTCAGGAAAGCGCGCAGTGAGGGCAGGATGCGGGCGAAGGTCGTCATATCTTCTTTTTTCAGCTGCAGGGCAAGATCCAGGGCGCCCATGCGGCATTCTTCGGATTTTGCAGTGAGCAGCCGGTTGATGCAGGCGATGAGGTCCTCTTTGTCCTGCCGTATTAACAGGGCAAGCGTTCTGGTACGGCCTCTTTTATATTTTACAGTCTCCTCGATGGCCCGGTAGTCTTCCGGGGTCAGCAGCATATCCTCCACCAGTTGATGGGCGGAGATATTGGTATCCTCTTCGGCATTGTGCAGAAGTTCAAAAAGTGCCTTCTTACGTGGTTCGGTGGCAGGACGGTAGAGCAGCACTTCGGCCACATAGGAGCGCACTGTGCTGTAGCAGTAGTCACTTTCCTGCCATATACGACCGATCAGAGAGATCAGTCCGGCGGCCTCGTCAAGCAGCCGGTCCTGCTGCAGTATCCAGGCAATCAGGCAAAGCCGCAGTGCAATGTCGGACTGGGTCATAGACACATAATGGAATGGAAAAATACGGGACGGCAGGGTAAGTCCCTTTTTGGGAAGCTGTTTTAATAGATTCTTCAGGATGTCGTAAAACGCTGCGGCCTCTTCTTTGTCCTGAAAATATTTTTCCAGTGGTAAAAGATGTGGCTTCAGGATCTTTATTTCTCCTGAGGAAGTGTGCTCCCAATGACTGAGCTTAAGAAACTGATCCTTTGCCGAACCCAGGAAGCCCGGCAGAAAGCAGGCCACAAGTTCCAGATCATCCGGATAAGCGCGGATGACTTCTTTTGACAGCTGCATCCGCAGATTTGGTTCCTGCAGAGAATGCATAAAATATGAGGCAGTCATTTTCTGGTGTTTTGTGCCGTTTTTGACGAGGGTGATAACGGTATTTATGGCCTCCTGCGCGTCATAGAAACCTTTGGCCCAGATAGCGCAGCAGATCGCTGTGATGTCAGTGGATGAAAGCTGCTTTTGCAGAAAACTTTCATCCCGCAGGCATTGCCCCATCAGCCGCAGCGTTTTATCGCTTCCCCGTTCATCCCAGATGCCGGTCCACGTGTAAACCGCACGTCTGACGGCAGTATAGCGGATCAGATTGTTGTTCTCGATCACGGAAAGAAGGTGCAGAAAGGCTTCCGGCTGTCCGGCGTCCATGGTTTCGCAGATCTCCTGCCGGGCGCCTTCCTGCAACCTTGCCGCCAGCAGGAAGGCGCCCAGTGCTTCGTAGCTTTCTTTATTTTTACTCCGGACGATTCCCAGGACCAGCTCATGGCTGAGCATGAGCGTGTTGTTTTCTCCGAACAGGATGTCACGGACGGCCTGCAGGGCTCTGGCGTCATGCCGATCCAGCTGTGCCGCCAGAATGCCGGCGTAGTGGAAGTGTTCATTGCGGGCGTGATCGCAATACTCCGGTGCTGCATTGCCGGTCAGGATATCCGCGAGTTCTGCATCGTAGAAATCCAGAAGCGAGAAGGCGTACAGAAGCCGTATGCTGTCAGCTGCAAAAGGGGCGTAGCTGTTCGAACGGAGACTGCGGCGGAACCACCCGGCGGTCATCTGGTACTGGTTCATCTGATCCAGTGCATAGTAGAAATCATCCTGCCATGCCTTCCGCACGCAGATATTTACCAGATTCGGGAACTGTTTCCGGTACAGTTCGCCCAGTGTGCGGTATTTGCCATCATATAAAAGCTGCTCCAAAGGGGTGCACATGTCTTCGGGAATCATGTAAAGGCAGGGATCTTCCAGCAGTTTTTGTTCGGATGCGGGGAGCAACGTTCCTTTCTCTTTCATCGCATTCCGCCATGTGATGGTTATTTTGTTTCTGGTTTCCGGGGTAAATGCTGTCATGTGTGTGGACTCCTTTCGGTATTTTCAGCAGGTATATTATAAATTATAGTGAGAGAGCTTTTAGAATGCAATCAGTATAAAGCGTAATGTGAGCATTTTATATCCTTTTTGGCATGATGTATTCCATAGGAGAAGCCGGTTTCCAGGAGTTTTTGATTGGTCATATATGGCGTGATTTCCGTTGCGAACGCGTTGATGTGTACCCTGTGGGTGCGTTGGGGCTGGCGGACCGGAGGCTGGCGGGGCCTGGCTGCTGTAGCGCAAGCGCTTTGACTCATGGTTTCAGCTGCTCCTGTCTGCATTTAAAAAAACAGGAATCTATTATCCGTCTGACTGGGTTAGGAGACGCAGCTAGCGCTTTTGTGTGAAAATAACAGGTCAGATGTTATGCGGAAGGTGATGACGGAAGCGGTCACCCATTCGGTGTATTCCGACCGGAAATGGCTGCAGTTTATGCTGATAAGGAAACGGGACAGGATCTGTGTTCATCCTATCATTTATGCGTGTTTTGTGGTATGATGGCAGTGTGTTTGAAAGGATGGTGGCAAGGTGGAAATACTGAATAAGATAGACCTCTTCCAGAAAGATATCAATGAGCTGCGCCCGTTTGAGGGCGGGATGCTGGGACAGATACAGGATTATTACCGGGTTGGGCTGACGTGGACGTCCAACGCCCTGGAGGGGAACTCCCTGACGGAGAGTGAGACGAAGGTACTCCTGGAGGACGGCCTGACGGTAGGCGGGAAACCGCTCCGGGATGTGTTCGAGGCGGTGGACCATGCAAAAGCCTATGATTTTATGTTTTCCGCGTTCCGGGACCGGCGGATCGATGAGCAGACGGTGCTGAAGATGCATGGACTGTTCTATCGGAACATCGAGCCGGAGTATGCCGGGCGTTACCGGGATGTCCGGGTGCTGATCACGGGATCGCAGTATCCCGTGGCGGCTCCGGAGAAGATACAGAAGGAGATGGACGGGCTGTTCGCCTGGGTGCAGAAGGAGCGGGGCGGATACCATCCCGTGGAATTTGCCGCCCAGCTCCACAAACGGTTTGTGTTCATCCACCCGTTCAAGAATGGGAACGGCAGGGTGGCAAGGCTCCTTATGAACCTGGCGCTGATCCAGGACGGGTACCTGCCCGCCATTGTGCCGCCCATCCTGCGGGGGGATTATGTGTCCCTGCTGGAGCGGGCACACAGGGATGACAGGGATTTCATGGAATTCATTGCAGAGCGGGAGTATGAGTCCCAGAAGGAGATGCTGAGGCTGTTCCAGGTCCCGTTCCCCGGGGAGGGGCAGGAAAGTATCCAGTCCCCCACGTTACAGTAAGGCCATAAACAGAAGAAAGAGATTTTGAGACGGCAGGGCGCCGGATCTGCGATAGTTATGGAGGGTAAGATGAAGACGATACGGGTAGCGGCGGCGGTGATCTGTGATGATATGGATCATCCGTCGAGGATATTTGCGACAGCCAAAGGATACGGAGAGTTCAAGGGGCAGTGGGAGTTTCCCGGCGGCAAGATCGAGGCGGGAGAGGCAGCGGAAGAAGCGCTGGTCAGAGAGATCAGGGAGGAACTGGATACGGAAATCGAAGTGGGATCATTGATCCATACGATAGAATATGATTATCCGGCTTTTCATCTTTCCATGGACTGTTTTCTGGCCAAAGTGACGGCGGGCAGTCTGACTCTTAAAGAGGCACAGGCAGCCAGATGGTTGACGGGGAGCGAGCTGTATGAGGTGCCGTGGCTGCCGGCGGATATTTCGCTGATCAAGATACTGGAAAAGAGGATGGCATGTGACGTTTGTCAGAGCAGACAAAAAAGAAATTTTAAAAAATGGAGAAAAAGACTTGACTCCTACGCTACGTAATAGTTTACCGTATCCTTACACGGGAAAACGTAACCGGAAAACCTTCCGGGCAGAAAGGCAGGTTCATGGCAATGATGACAGTAAAGGAGGTAAGCGGCCTGACGGGAGTGAGTATACGCACTCTGCAATATTACGATAAGATTGGACTTCTGGCTCCGGCTGACTATACGGAGTCCGGTTACCGGCTGTATGACGATACGGCGCTGGAAAGGATGCAGCAGATCTTACTGTTTCGGGAATTGGAATTTCCGCTGAAGGAGATTCGCAGGATCCTGTCTGAACCGGACTTTGACAGGGACAAAGCGTTGGAGCAGCAGATCACGCTGCTGACTATGAAAAAAGAACACCTGGAACAGCTGATCGCTTTTGCCCGTGGAATACGATTGACAGGAGGAAAGACAATGGATTTTTCAGCATTTGATAAGCGAAAGATCGAAGCATACGCCAAACAGGCGAAGGAGCAGTGGGGTAATACCGCCGCGTATGAGGAGTCTGTGCAGAAGGCGGCAGGCAGAAACAGTAAGGAGGAGCAGGCGGTGATGGAAAATTTCATGCAGATTTTCGCAGAATTTGGGAAACACAAGGATGCTGCGCCGGAATCCGCTGCTGTGCAGGGCCTTGTGAAGAAGCTGCAGGATTATATCACGGAGCATTTCTATCAATGTTCTAATGAGATTCTCCGGGGCCTGGGACAGATGTATACTGAGAATGGAGAGTTTACGGCCAATATTGACGGAGCAGGCGGCAGCGGAACGGCCGCGTTCGCGGCCGAGGCGATCCGGATTTACTGTGGGGAGTGACACAATCCTCTCAAAAATTTTAGAAATCTTTATACAGCAATGATCTGTTTATAAAGAATACGCCATGCGATTTAAGAGAATTTGTATGGCGTATTTTTATTGCCTGTTTCGCATAAAAGAAATTTCAGTTCGATATTTCGGAAATTTAACCGGATAATTAACGTTTTTTGATTGTTAAAAGTGCATTCCTGTGATATGTTGATTAAAGTATAATTAAGGAATTGTGTAATAAGTTGGGATTGATTGTTGATGGAAAACTGAAACGGGCAGCAGTAAGAGAGGCGGTATACAATGCATTGATACATTGTAAATGGGAAGACGGTATCCCGATTCAAATTCGAATAGAAGAAGAGTTTATGTACATTAGCAATGCATGTGTATTTCCAAGTGACTGGACAACAGAAAATTTTATGAAAACCCATAATTCCAGACCATATAATCCGGATTTAGCAAACACCTTTTTTAGAGCCGGATATATAGAGTCATGGGGACGTGGCATACAGAAGATATGTGAAGAATGTGATTTGATTGGTGCTAAGATTCCTGAATATAGTATTCTTGGAGATGATATTACAGTTAAGTTTGTGGCAGTTACAAACAACAAAGATTTTCTTCGGACAAATGATGTCCGAAAAGAAAAGAGCGTGAATATAAAGGTTTTAGAGCTTATAACAGCTCAAACGGACATTTCATTGAGGCCCTCGGTCATTGCGGTCATAGTGGCGGTTTCTTTAGGGCTTGCACTGCGTCCGGCGGCTGCAAAATTTATACTTCCGTGTCCTGATGCTGACCGTAAATAATGCTTTGCCGGGTGTTTCTCGGGACAGGGCCTTCGGCCCGTAAATAATAAGCTGACGAATGCGAAAATCCGCTTGAGTGTACGAATGAAAATGCAACTGTGCTTTTCAGCCCGGATATGATAAAATAGACACGAATGAACCAAAAACGAAAGAAGAGGAATGTAAAGATACCAGTATAATCAGGAAAGAGACTGCAAAAGAGATTTCAGGAGGCGGTTATGAGCCAGTGTATTAGAGAATTGACATTGAACCTGGGAGATTGCACAGGAGAAGGAAGCGTTTATAAAAGGATTGCCGCCAGAGGAATCATCAGGCGT
>VSOD01000271.1 GCA_009774655.1 Lachnospiraceae bacterium | reverse complement strand
GGTGGCGGCGGTCTTTGCTGTGGCGGTGATCGGCGGTGGCGGGTATTACCTGTCGGAGCACTGGGGTATTATGAAGGATGCCGTAGCGTCGGTATGGAGAGCACAGAACGGGTCGGCAGTGCCGGTTATGTCGGTGACCACCGTAGATACTGCAGAGATGGCGGCCGGTGCGGCTGCTGTGGAGCCTGCAGAAGTTACAAGTCTGTCGGAAGCTGAATCGGGTCAGACGGTGGATTTGGTTCAGACAGCGGAAAGCACCGGGAATCAGGCAGATCATGAGTCAAAGACGGCAAATGCAGTAAATACGGCAAATACGGGAAACCAGACAGAGGCATTGGCAGGGAAAGCGGAGCAGACGGCAGGTACAGAGGGTAAGGAAGAGTCTGAAACCGGAAAAGATACAGAGAATGCAGGCCGTGCAGAGGAGCAGAAGGATGTAGAAGACAAGACAGATCACTCTGCAGATGAAGAGACGGCAGCGGAAAACGAAGCAGTAAGCAGTGCGGCGCAAAAGGCTGAGAAAAAGGGCGCAGAAGCCGACGATGAAGCAGACAGAAACGGTACAGCCGATAGCCGTCTGAAAGAGAATACGGCAAAAAAGGACGGCAGCCTGACAGAAGAAGAGTCAGCAGACACCGAGAAGCAGGAGACTGCCGTATCTGCAAAGGACATGGACAGGCAGGAACAGGAGTATCGTGAGGAATGTACCACAGTGAGCTACAAAGCGATGCTCAGAGATACAGAGAGTTGTCTGGATATGGCGCTTACCATGGAGGTACAGGTAGTTTGTCAGGTGAATGGCGGATTGTTTGATGATAATATCTACTATTTATGTAAGGCGGAAGATGGGAATAATATCACGCGCTATTATATTGTCAGGGATGACAGGGAAGCGGACGATACGCTTATTCTGGAAGGGGACATGCTTACCGTGTTCGGACAGCTGTTTGGAACCTGCAGGATTCCGGCGGATCTGATCGAAACGAGACCTGTTGTACCGGCTGTTTCGATGCTGTATTACGATTTGACAGGCGAATAATACAAAGAGATTTTCCTGTGGTTTCCAGGGAACACGCTCCGGTCGGAAAAGAAAGAATTGAACGTGTGAAACTCCTGTGCTATAATGAAGCGATTATGTGAAGGAAAGTAAGATTTTATAGTAACGTCATTAGAAATTTCGTTTACTATAGATATCGTTTGAGAGGAACAGGTGACAGGATGAAAGCTTTCTTAATTTTGGAAGACGGGACTCTTTTTGAAGGAATCCACATCGGCGCTGAGAAGGAGATCATCAGTGAGATCGTATTCAACACGTCGATGGCTGGATATCTGGAAGTGCTGACGGATCCGTCTTATGCCGGACAGGCTGTCTGCATGACGTATCCGTTGATCGGTAATTACGGCATCTGTAAGGATGATATGGAGTCGGGCAGGCCCTGGCCGGACGGATTTATCGTCCGGGAATTGAGCCGTATTCCCAGTAATTTCCGGTGCGACATGACGATTCAGCAGTTTCTTGAGGAAAACGGTATTCCCGGTATTGCGGGGATTGACACGAGAGCACTCACCAGGATCCTTCGGGAAAAAGGTACAATGAACGGTATGATCACCACCAACGAGAAATATGATCTGGAAGATATCCTTCCGAAACTAAAGGCGTATACAACCGGTAAGGTAGTTGATCTCGTGACCTGTCGGGAGAAATATACGTTGTCTGCCGTACAGGATTTATCAGATAATGGTCCGGTCTCCGGAAGTTCCCAATTCAAAAAAGAAGCATATGAGAGTGGTATACGGGAGAAGAAGCCCAGCATGGTCCGTGAACTGACGGGCAGGGGGTTAAAAGTCGCGCTGTTAGACCTGGGTGCGAAGGATAATATCGCCAGGTCTTTGGCTGCCAGAGGGTGTGAGGTGACGGTTTATCCGGCTTTTACGACGGCTCGGGAGATCATTGACGCGAAACCGGACGGCATTATGCTGAGCAATGGCCCGGGTGACCCGAAGGAGTGCGCGGAGGTAATCGAACAAATCAAGAAGCTGTATGATACGGATATCACGATCTTTGCGATCTGCCTCGGGCATCAGCTGATGGCGCTGGCCACCGGAGCGGATACTTATAAGATGAAATACGGCCACAGAGGCGGCAATCATCCGGTGAAGGATTTGGAGACTGGCAGGGTCTATATCTCTTCCCAGAATCACGGCTACGTCGTGGATACAAAGAAGCTGGATCCCAGGGTGGCTGTGCCTGCGTTTGTGAATGTCAATGACGGGACCAACGAAGGACTTTCCTACACCGGCAAGCATATCTTTACGGTGCAGTTTCACCCGGAAGCATGTCCGGGTCCTCAGGATTCCGGAGAGTTGTTTGAACGGTTTATCAAAATGATGCGGAGGGGGAAAAATGCCTAAGAATCCGAATGTAAAAAGAGTACTTGTGATCGGCTCGGGACCTATTGTGATCGGGCAGGCGGCGGAATTTGACTATGCGGGGACGCAGGCTTGCCGTTCTCTGAAAGAGGAGGGCATGGAAGTCATCCTGGTGAACTCCAATCCGGCCACCATCATGACCGACGGTGACATTGCAGATAAAGTATATATCGAACCGCTGACAGTAAGGGTGCTGGAGGAGATTATCCGCAGGGAGAAACCGGACAGCCTGCTGCCGAACATGGGCGGACAGGCCGGATTAAATCTGGGCATGGAGCTGGACGAATCGGGCTTTCTGGCGGCGCATGGCGTCACGCTGCTCGGCACCACGGCTAAGACGATCCGCAAGGCGGAGGACCGTCTGGAATTCAAAGAGACGATGGAGAAGATCGGGGAACCCTGCGCGCCTTCCCTGGTGGTGGAGAATATAGAGGACGGCGTGGCGTTTGCGCATAAGATCGGATACCCGGTGGTGCTGCGCCCGGCCTATACACTGGGTGGATCCGGCGGCGGTATCGCTCATAATCAGATCGAGCTGGAGGAGATTCTGGCAAATGGCCTGCGCCTCTCCCGGGTGGGACAGGTTCTGGTGGAACGCTGCATCGCGGGGTGGAAGGAAATCGAGTATGAGGTGATGCGGGACGGCGCCGGCAACTGTATTACCGTATGTAATATGGAAAATATCGATCCGGTGGGTGTGCATACCGGTGACAGCATCGTGGTGGCTCCCTCCCAGACATTAGGGGACAAAGAATATCAGATGTTACGCAGTTCCGCGCTCAACATCATCAACGAGCTGGGTATCACCGGCGGATGCAATGTGCAGTTTGCCCTGCATCCTACCAGTTTCGAGTACTGTGTGATCGAAGTTAATCCCCGTGTAAGCCGTTCGTCCGCGCTGGCAAGTAAAGCAACAGGCTATCCGATTGCCAAGGTGGCGGCCAAGATCGCGCTGGGCTATACGCTGGATGAGATCAAGAACGCCATCACCGGCAAGACTTACGCCAGCTTTGAGCCAACGCTTGACTACTGCGTGGTCAAGATCCCCAGACTGCCTTTTGATAAGTTCATTACGGCCAAGCGCACGCTGACAACCCAGATGAAGGCTACGGGCGAAGTGATGAGCATCGGCAATAACTTTGAGGGTGCGCTGATGAAGGCGATCCGGTCTCTGGAACAGCATGTAGACTGCCTGCGCAGTTATGACTTTTCCACGCTTTCCGCGGAGGAATTGCAAGAGCGGATGAAGGTGGTGGACGACCAGCGGATCTACATTATCGCGGAGGCAATCCGCAAGGGCATTGACTATGACACGATCCATGAGATCACCATGGTGGATCACTGGTTTATTGATAAGATCGCGATCCTCACGGAGATGGAGGCGCGTCTGGAGCATGAGCCGTTGACGGTAGAACTGTTAAAAGAAGCCAAACGGCTGGAATTTCCGGATACGGTGATCGCCAGACTGACGGGCAGAACTGAAGAAGAAATAAAGAACATGCGTTATGAAAATGACATCGTGGCGGCTTTCAAGATGGTGGATACCTGCGCGGCGGAGTTTGCGGCCAGTACGCCTTATTATTATTCCGTGTTTGGGTCGGAGACGGAAGTGGAGGAGACCCATCCGAAGAAAAAGGTGCTGGTATTGGGTTCCGGTCCGATCCGCATCGGGCAGGGCATCGAGTTCGATTACTGCTGTGTCCATGCCACCTGGGCTTTTTCCAGAGAGGGCTACGAGACGATCATCATCAACAACAACCCGGAGACGGTCAGCACCGATTTCGATATCGCGGACAAGCTCTATTTCGAGCCGCTGACGCCGGAGGATGTGGAGAATATCGTCAGGGTAGAGAAGCCGGATGGCGCAGTGGTGCAGTTTGGCGGGCAGACGGCGATCAAGCTGACGGAAAGCCTGATGAAGATGGGCGTGCCTATTTTGGGAACGAAGGCGGAAGATGTGGACGCTGCCGAGGACCGGGAACTTTTTGACAAGATTCTGGAAGAGACGGAGATTCCGAGAGCGGCGGGCGGCACGGTCTATACGGCCGAGCAGGCCAAAGAGGTGGCAGGCAGGCTGGGCTATCCGGTGCTGGTACGGCCTTCCTATGTGCTGGGCGGTCAGGGGATGCAGATTGCCCTCTCAGATCAGGAGATTGAAGAATTTATGGCGGTCATCAACCGCTACGAGCAGGAACATCCGATTCTGGTGGACAAATACCTGCAGGGCAAAGAGCTGGAGGTGGATGCGGTTTGCGACGGCACCGATATCCTGATTCCGGGCATTATGGAACATATCGAGCGCACCGGCGTCCATTCCGGGGACAGTATCTCGGTGTACCCGGCTCCCACGGTCAGCGAGAAGGTGAAGGAGACCATCGCGGAGTATTCCAGACGGCTGGCGAAGGCACTGCATGTGATCGGCCTGATCAACATCCAGTTTATCGCCATGGACGACGAGGTGTATGTGATCGAGGTGAATCCGCGTTCTTCCCGGACCGTACCCTATATCAGCAAGGTGACGGGAATCCCGATCGTGGATCTTGCCACGGAAGTGATCATCGGGAAAAAAATCCGGGATCTGGGCTATGAACCGGGGCTGCAGCCGGCGGCGGATTACTATGCCGTGAAGATGCCGGTCTTTTCCTTCGAGAAGATCCGCGGCGCGGAGATCAGCCTGGGGCCGGAGATGAAATCCACGGGAGAGTGCCTGGGGATAGCCAGGACCTTTAATGAAGCGCTGTATAAGGCATTTCTGGGGGCGGGCGTGAATCTGCCCAAACATAAACAGATGATCATAACCGTGAAAGACGCGGATAAAGGCGAGGCCATCGGGCTGGCCCGCCGCTTCGAGAAGCTGGGATATATCATCTATGCCACAAGAAGCACGGCGACAGCGTTGCGGGAGGCCGGCGTGAAGGCGAGAAAAGTGAATAAGATCAGGCAGGAATCCCCTACCGTTATGGATTTGATCCTCGGGCACAGGATTGATCTGGTCATTGATACGCCCACCCAGGGCCGGGATAAGAGCAGGGACGGCTTCCTGATCCGCAGGACGGCCATCGAGACCGGCGTGAACTGCATTACGGCATTGGATACGGCGGCGGCGCTGGTATCCAGCCTGGAGAATGCGGCCAAGCAGGGGGAAATGACTTTGATTGATATCGCCACGATCGCAAGGCGAGGGAAGGCATAAGATCAGGTACATCCGCGGAAGTCGGATAAGATATTGGGACGGTCTGTCTGCGTCCCTGGCACAAAGTGCTTCGGAAGGAGGTAAGGATCTATGAGTGTCGTCAGGAATTATCAGAAAGAACTGGATAAAATAACGGAAGATATTAAAAATGGCAGTGCGCCGACACTTTTCCTGCACAGCTGCTGTGCGCCGTGCAGCAGTTATGTACTGGAATACAT
>VSOD01000270.1 GCA_009774655.1 Lachnospiraceae bacterium | reverse complement strand
TTTTAACGGAAGTGTAAGAAAAAAAGTAGCTCCACCACCTTCTGTATTCTTTATCCCGACATCCGCAGACAAAAATTCTGCCAACTCTTTTGCTATGCTTAGTCCAAGACCAAAATGTGACTTATCTGTATGTGACTTATCGGCACAGTAAAAGCGGTCAAAAATGTAAGGTTTGTCCTCGGCAGAGATTCCCTGCCCGTGATCAATAACAGAAATAGTTATAGCCTTGCGTGACAGAGTGGCTTTTATTTGGATTGATGCTTTCGTTTCAGAATGAGAAATGGCATTATCCATAAAAATGCTTAAGATCTGAAAAAGGTATTCCCGGTCTGTGTATAGTACGGGAAAGTGGATATCCATAAAATCTGCATCTAAAGGAATTCCTTTTTGGCCGCATATCGGTTCATAAGCTTCATAAAGGGCGATCAGCAAAGTATCAATATTTACCATTGTTTTATTGATATTGCGTGTTCCGGAATCTGAGGAGGCCAGTAAAAGCATATCTTTAATCAACTTTGACATTCGCATAGTTTCTGCATCTATAATATTTGCGGCCTTTTTAATATCCGGTATGCCGTCGCTTAATCTGTTTATTTTGTCATTGTTGGCAAGTATGACTGCAAGCGGCGCTTTTAGCTCGTGGGAGGCAGCGGCGATAAAACCTTTCTGGCTTTTTAATACTTTTTCGGTTGGTTCTATAGCGTGTTTCAGCAGAAATCGGCTTACAATTATGATACAGAATAAGGAGATAACCCATAGCAGTATATAAAAAGGCAGTTGTTTCCCTATCAGTTCAAAAATTGTCTTTTGCTGATGCAGCAGGCTCAGATAAAACAGGGTTCCGTTTTTGTCAATGACAACAGCCGGTATCCCCCAATATTTATCATGTGAACTACCGGAAAAAGATAAAACCCCGCCTTGTGTTGTAGCCTTTGTCTGATCCAATGCTGTGACAGATTCAACATTTGCCTTCTCTGTAAATTGACTTAACAAAAAGGTTATATCGGTTGGAAATGAGAGAGGGCTTTGATAAATCACATTTCCCTGTGCATCCTTTAGCAGGGCAAAAATGGAATAGTTATCTTCGTAGGGCTTAATAACCGTTTGCGGGCTTTTTTCCGGATTTTCCAGTTCATAAATCATTAACATAGAAAGCCGTCCGAAAAAAATACTGTCGTGTTGCTGTTTATTATCAATGAAATCATTGCATAAAATTCCAATAATGACGGTTATGATAGACATAATGGAACTGATAAAAATAAGATGAAGTTTTTTATATAAATGCTCCAGCATTTTTGCCCTCCAATTTATAGCCAGATCCGTAAACCGTTTTTATTTCGCAGCAGCTTCCTATCTCCCGTAACCGTTTCCTGAGAAACGAAATATAATTATCCACGTTTCCGGGTACGATGTCTGTATCGGTTCCCCAAATTTTGTATATCAGCTGCTCTCTGGTAATGAGGGATTGGGGGTGGTTTATAAAGGCAGACAGTACCTCGGACTCTTTCGCAGTTAAAAGCAGGGAATTTTTGCCGCATGACAAGATACGTTCCATCTGATTGAAAGACAGATCGGAAAAGCAAATGTGCATTTCCTGTTTTATTTCGGCGGGACGCCTGGTCAGCGCTCTGATGCGGGCAAGCAGTTCTGCGATATGAAAAGGTTTTACCAGATAGTCATCTGCACCATTGTCCAGTCCCTCTATCCTGTCATTTAGTTCTGACATCCCCGTAATAATAATGACAGGAATTGCAATTCCCTTCCGGCGCATGGCCTTAATAATTGTCATTCCGTCAATGATGGGGAGCATACGGTCAACGACTGCCAGGTCATAGCAGTATTCTATATTCAGTGCGTGGATCATGGCGGTTTCCCCATCATAGCAGCAGTCAACTATATATCCGGCTTTTTGCAGTTCATCCTGTATGGAACTGCAAAGTTCTATATCATCTTCAAGCAATAGTATTTTCATGATATCAAATCCTCTTTCCATGGTGTTGTTCCACATATGGCTGGAAAGACATTTTTCCATTTGCGGGTTCCTCTTTTCTATTCAGTATAGCAGATAATTCTATAAAAATCCTATAAAAAGTGACGTTTAAATCGATTCCGGTTACAAGATTTTTTTAGGACTTTGCAGTTAAAATGAAAAAAAACAGAAAGGAAGTTTTTATTATGAAAAATCAAAAAATGTGGAAAGGTTTAGTAATTGGATTGTGCATATCAGCTCTTACAGGATGTGGCACTGGAGCAGATGAAAAGACAGGGGGTGGGAATATGCCTGCAACAGAGTATCAAAGCAGCATATTTGATGACGAGGATATGCATTCAGATGAAAATGATGACATTGCTCCTAAAGCAGATAATGCAGATGGCAATAGCAGCCAGGAAAACAAAGACAGTTCCCTGCCGGATGGGAATGGAACAAACGGAGCGGACGCTTCGCAGGAGAACCAGAGCAATACCACGGCTAATGGTACAGATGAGAAAGTAGATGCAGACAGCCTGTATGCATCAGCGGCTATCACAGGGAGCGTTGTGGAATTTTCGGATGGCAGCTGTACAGTAAGTGCCGCCACAACAGAAGATGACGGAAAAACTGGCGTAGTTGCCGCACCTGGGTATGAAAGTGAAGATACAAATGTAGTGGTGACATATCAGGAGGGCTGTGTGGTTCAGATTGCAACTATCTATACTTCTACCGGGACTGCAGAATTGGAGCAGGCATCTGTAGCTGACATTAAGAAACAGTCAAGTGTTATTATCTATGGAAGTTTTGAGGACACACATCATGTAACGGCTACAAAAGTTATCATATGCCATAGAACAGCCTGAACAACAGGAGGTATTCATTTTGAAATTCTATCAGCTTGCCTTCCGGTATTTATGCCGGAAGAAGTCTAAAACATTTATTTTACTTTTGGTATTGCTGTTCATAAACAGCATGATCCTGGGTTCTTACATGATTCTGCATGCCACAGAGGATTCCCGGATTACTATGCAGGAAAAGATGGGAACCAAGGCGGTACTGGAAGTGAAGGGGAGTGACCGATTTATTACGGAAAATGAGGTCGGGGAAATCCGGGATATGGATGGAGTGATATCCGTCAACCGCATGGCTGACAGTGCCGTTTATCCCGTTAATTTTAATCCCATTACAAACAGTGATTCCGAGGATGAAAATAACTGGAAGGTAACATTGCTGTCTTATGATGAGCTGGAACGTGACAGCGCCTTTAGTGACTTAAGATACCGCCTGATGAAGGGGGATATGATTACGGAGGGCTCTGGGAAAGGGGCTGTGATCAATTTTGCGCTGGCGGATGCAAATGGCCTTGAAATAGGGGATGAGATGGAAGTCGGGACAGAAACAGGGAGTGTGATCAATGTAAAGATCATAGGTGTTTTTGTTGCGGGAAGCGAGAGAAACCAGATGGATACCCTGCCGGCGGTAAACCGTATCGAAAACCAGATTTTTATTGACAATGAATCCTATACGGGGCTGTCTGATAATGCGGGTTACCGTAAGATAGCGGTATATACCAAAAATCCGGATCAGATAGATGTTCTGGTACAGGGATTAAAAGATTTTTTGGGCAGCAGAGTGGAGATCACCACTGATGATATATTATATCGTCAGCTGGAGGTGCCGCTGAACAGGATAGTCCGTGTGATGAAACTTATGCTGGTATTCACGCTGGCTGCAGGGGTGACAATTACTTCAATATTACTCTGTATGTGGATGCGGTCGAGAAAAAGGGAAATTGCTGTTTTTATCAGTATGGGAAAAAAGAAAACGGATATTTTTATGCAGGTTTTTATGGAAACGGCAGCCGTTTTTTGTTTGTCTGTATTTGGCGCCTGTGTAATAGGAAGTGGGATGGCAGGAATTATGAAGGAACTGCTCATGGAAGAAAATACGGCAGTTCTCCTGTCAGTTTCCTTACAGGCAGGGGATATTGCAGCAATGTTCTTTGCAGGAGGCTGTATAGCGGTTATTGCTGTCTGTATTTCATTGCTGCCCATTTTAAGGGCAAACCCAAAAGACATTTTATCAAAAATGGAGGGATAGTAAATGAGAGGTTTTAGTTTGGCATGGCGTTCTGTTATCAGAAAACCTGTAAAAAGCATCCTGCTGTTTGTAACTGTATTTACCATCAGCCTGCTGCTGTTGGCTGGAATGAGCAGTGGAAAAGCAACTGTTCAGATGCAGGATAATACAAGGCAGGCAGTCGGGGCAGGGCTTCTGCTGGAAGAAAATGAGGCAGACCGGCATCGGAGGATTGATGAGTTATCAAGGCAGCTTGATCATAAGGAAGGCAGCCTGGACGGATACCATCAGGAAAAAATTACAATAAACGGAGTAGAAAACTGGAGAACATGGACGGATAATTCTTTTGAAACCCTGTTAGTGGAGGATATCGAAAAAATAGCGGGTACAGAAGGAATTGCCGATTACAATATTACAACAGTTACAACGGCTGCAAGACCAGTTGGTTTTATCCGCATTGAGGACGAGGATGTGGATCAGTATAGCGACCTTGGAGGTGTGTCGTTGGTCGGGAACAAAGATATGTCCATGGATTCCAATTTTCTTTCGGGAAATGCTTTTATCATGGACGGCAGAATGATTAAAGAAGGTGAAAAGGATGTCTGTGTCATTTCGGCAGAGCTTGCAGATAAAAACCAATTAGAAATTGGAAGCAGAATAAGTTTTGGCAACTGCCGGAATAAAGAGGATCCTATGGTTTATGAAGCAGAAGTTGTCGGCATCTATCAGGTAAACCAACCAATAGCTCCTTATATGTATGGGGATACTTACCGGTCTGAAAATATTATTTTTACGGATTTGGATTTCCCTGAAAAGGTGGATGGAAAGGCAGGCGACCCATTATATGAAAAGGCATATTTTAAGATTGCAGATGTGGATGAATATGAAGCTGTAAAGATAAGTGTAATGGGGGTAGATATAGCGTGGGAAAGGTATGACCTGATTGACAATAACGGAAATATGAATACCCTGTCCGCAAATTTTAATGAAATGGAGAAGTACAGCAGAACTTTAGTCTGGGTAATTTCAGGGGCAGGCCTGATTATCCTGTTCCTTATTTTTCAGTTCTGGATGAAAAGCCGGAATAGGGAAATTGGAATCATGCTGTCAATGGGAACTTCAAAAATACGGATTTTGGCCCAGATCATGGCAGAAGCACTTATGATTGCAGCAGTGGCTGTGTTGGTTTCCTTCTTGGCGGCACCGGGAGTGTCAGGCCTGACGGCGGATTATCTGGTAGAACAGCAGGTACAGAGTGCGGGAGAACAGGATTTACTGGATGAAGGGAAAGTGGCATTGTCTTATGAAAAGTCAGAGCAGAATGTGGTGGGTGTGCAGGCAGAAATTACTTTCGGGATGTTAATACA
Source organism: Lachnospiraceae bacterium (assembly GCA_009774655.1). Classification (GTDB taxonomy): domain Bacteria; phylum Bacillota; class Clostridia; order Lachnospirales; family Lachnospiraceae; genus UBA3282. The sequence goes on along the minus strand of VSOD01000270.1, from coordinate 425 downwards.
GGATGTTTCGGGCATTGCCCTGCTTATTGCGATCTCTATATGTGTATCGGGTATTGGCATATTGAAAAGAAATCCCAAAGATATCCTGCAGGATTTATAAAACAGTTTATGCGCGCAGGTGTAAATAAGGAGGATGGTTGAAATGATATTAGAAGCAAAAAATATAGAATATGTATATAAATCCCAAAAGGACAGGAAAGTTTTAGGCGATATTTCTGTGCGGTTTGAAGAAAAAAAGTTTTATGCCATTATCGGGGCCAGCGGAGCCGGAAAAACAACTCTCTTATCTTTGCTGGCAGGGCTTGACAGTCCAACAGGAGGCACCGTTCTATATGAAGGGGAAGATATCCTTGCGAAGGGTTTGAATTATCACAGGAAGAACCATGTATCCTTAGTTTTTCAAGAGTATAACCTAATTGATTATC
>VSOD01000027.1 GCA_009774655.1 Lachnospiraceae bacterium | reverse complement strand
TAATTAAATGTTTGATCATGTAATGAATCTTAAAGGTAGGTGTGTATTATGGATATAGCAAAACAAATCATTGATCAAAGAATAAATAAGATATTAGAGGATAATCAGGAAATTTTTACTGCTAACGATAATGAGAGAAATCGTTCCAAAGCATTTTTGGTATTAGGGGTTGCTGCATATTTAGACATTGATTTGACGGAGGCAGTACAGTATTTGACTGATGGCGGAAACGATGGGGGATTTGACGCAGCATATATTGTGGAGGCACAGGATTCACAATTAAATGTAGTATTGTTCCAATCAAAGTATTCAAGAAAACTGGATAAAGACAGTAATTTTCCGGCTAATGCAGTTGAAAAAGCTGTGAATACTATAAAATGTGTGTTTGATCCTTCTACGCATATTGAATTAAATGTACAGAGTAGAAAAAAAGTAGAAGAGATTCGATCTTTTATATTAGATGGTGCAATTCCATATGTGACATTTGTGATGCTTAATAATGGTCTGGCCTGGAATCAAGAAGGTCAGAATCATATTAATAATGCTTTTGCAGGTCAGAGCCAAGTTCGTTTTGAACATTTTTCCCATAGTGATATTATGCGGTATATTAATAGGGAACAAGTAATTAATACACAAATTTCTTTGAGTGGAAAGGCTATTCAGGAAAATTTTAATTATAAAAGAGTACTCCTTGGACGTGTTTCCGTAATGGAAGTATACAAACTGATGGAAGAATTTGGGGATAGTCTGTTGGAAAAAAATATCCGTCGCTATTTAGGTAAAAATGTAGTTAATGATGGAATCACAGAAACTCTATTGGATACAGATAAACGTCAGAATTTTTTCTTTTTCAATAACGGGGCAACAATGATTTGTAAAAAATTTAGTTTTAATGCGTTGCAGGAACAGAATTGGATTGTTAAAACGGATGATTTACAAATCATAAACGGTGGTCAAACATGTAAAACGATACATCAGACTGTAAAAGAAAATTCCAATCTTGATTTTTCACAGACATATTTGTTAGTACGTCTTTATGAAGTTGAAGACACTGAAAATCCGGGTATCATTCAGGATATTATTTATGCGACAAATAGCCAGAATCCGGTGGACTTTAGAGATTTAAAATCAAATGATGAATGTCAACGAATTTTGGAAATCGGCGCACATGATTTGGGATATGTCTATAAACGAAAGAGGGATAATACCTTAAATATAAATGTTATACCATCGACAGTCGCAGCTGAGGCTGTTTTCGCAGTATGGCGGGAATGCCCGCATTTGGCAAAATATAGACGTAATGAATTTTTTGATAAATACTACTCATTGATTTTTGATAACTTGAATGCTGCTCAGATGGTGATTGCGGTACTTATATTTCGTTATTGTGATAATAATAGAAAGAAAGAGAGTAAACTGGACGGAATTAAGGAGCATCGATTGTATAGTCAATATTTTATGGCATATATGATAGGTAAGCAAATTTTAAAAGGGGCGGGTATTACATTACAAGAAATCACCCATATTAATTTTTATGAAATAAAGAATTATTTTGATCAAAACAAGGAATTGATGTACAGTAGGGCAGAGCAGGCAATGGTGGATATCCTAAAAGACTTCTTTAACAATGAAAGTCTGTCGGAGATAGATGGACGAACGATGGCGGCAGCATTTAGGCGGTTTGATATCATAGAACGTTATCTAAAAAACAAAATATGGTGGGAAGCAAATATGGAATGAGAAATCCGATTTTGTTTATAGTTAGTTGCCAAAGAGATTTTACGGTATGTAACCGTATCAATAGTAGAGCACGCGGCTGTTAACTACGGGGTTGTAGGTTCGAGCCCTACTCGGGGAGTTAAAGTTGATACCTTGGTACAAGGCCTGTAGACATGATGTTTACAGGTCTTTGCGTATTTCACTTCTCTTCTGAAAAACCCGGCACGAAATATACGGCAAAGATTCATGCATGTGTATTTCCAAGTGATTGGACAACTGAAAATTTGATGAAAGCTCATAATTCCAGGCCTTATAATCCTGATTTGGCCGGTACATTTTATCGTGCCGGATATATTGAGGCGTGGGGATGTGGGACTCAAAAAAATTGTGAAAAGCCGTTGAACGCATACATGATATGTTTCCTGTATGTTTCTGTGCAATGTCAAGCCTTGAAAGAGGCATAATAGTATGATTGTATTCTGTTTTCGCGAAAGGAGACTGACATAATGATTGAATTGGTAAAGGCTGGCACGTCGGATGCTTTGGTGATAAATGGTATCTCCAAACGTTCATTCGACAGCGATGTAGAAGTAGGCGCACCTTCTAAAGGAGGTCCTCCCGGGTATATGTCTATACAGTTTCACACGAAGATGGCGAGATCAAATCATTTATACAAATTGATGGTTGATGGGCTTATTATAGGAGGCGCTATTCTTTTTATAGATGGAGAAAAGCTGAACATAGGGAGAATTTTTATCAGCCCAGAACACCACAGAAAAGGGTATGGCATTTATATGATGCAGGAAATCGAAAGAATGTTTCCTGCTGTAAAAGAATTTTATCTTGATACTCCTGTTTGGAACATTCGCACAAATACTTTTTATCAAAAGCTGGGTTATACCGAGTATAAAAGAAATGATGAGTTTGTGTATTATACGAAGGTGTTGTCATGAAAGGCTTCGCTGTTATCAGGGTGCGATGGCATCATTAGCTTTACGCAGGCGGGAACCGGGAAAAAGCATTGCAGGTATTCCTGTCGTCAACAATGCTTTTTTATTTCCCGCCTGCGGCTGTCTGGCTGTTATATACTTAATTTTACTTAAACAGGGGTTCAATCTCTCCCTTTATGAAATCTATCCTGTCTTTGACTCTTGGAACAAATAAAGAGGAAACAGCGACCACAATTCTGTCTTCAGGATTAACATATATCGCATTTCCACCGTCCCCCCAGAGCTGCATACGAATGTTCTGCCTCATCTATAATCCACCACAGATACCCGTACTTGAGATGGCGTGCTTTCCAAAAGGGAAAAAAGATTGTCCTGTGCAAATTCTATAACAGATTTCCCCGTAGCTTTAATAAGTATGCCGGATAAAATATCAATTCCGATTATGGGAGCATATTTGAATTTCCCAATCTTTCCGTTTCCACCCAAAAAGTCAAGGGAGGATCTTACCCAATCCTCACTGGAAAAATATTTTGGATAAGGGTTGAATTTGTACTTATAAGGGGCGGTCATCGTAAGCAGATTGCGGATTGTAATATGCTGTATTATTTTTTCACTTTTACTGATGTGATAATCTGGAAAAAAATCAATTATTTTTTCATCAGGATTTTTGATGCAGCCTTGATCTATGGCAATTCCGAATAACATGGAAATGATGCTTTTTGTTACTGAAAAAATATGAACAGGGTCATTTTCTGAACACTGATTAAAGTAATTTTCGTAAACAGCATTATCATCTTTCAGTACAATGATTCCGGCTATGTTGCCATACCCTTTTTCTATTTTATTTTCTAAAGACGCTGTTTGTTTCTTTTTCATGCTATTTGCCTGACCTCCGTTTCATATCTTTCTAATTGGATAATAGACTTCTGTAATCAATTCCTCCTCCGCGGTAACTTGAGAGGGGTCTGTTACATACACTTCAAACAATGCACCGGTACATTCGTACCCGTTCTGCTCTGCCCATTTTGTCTGCTTTGCATATACAGAAGGCAAAATCGAATAACTTCCTTTTACGACAGAATCAAGACCAGCCGTTGGACTGCCTTCGCGGTCCTATGGGACCCAAAGGCGACCAGGGACCAGCAGGTCCTCAGGGAATCAAAGGGGATAGCGGTTGTCCAGGTCCTAAGGGCGACAGAGGGGAACCGGGGCCGATTGGTCCACAGGGTATTCCAGGCGTTCCCGGCGCAAGGGGGCCCAGAGGAAATACGGGTCCGGTAGGACCTACCGGCAATACAGGATCGAGAGGCTGCGACGGACCGAGAGGTGCCACAGGCCCAACCGGAGCGACCGGGCCCGCAGGCATAGCGTCAGCAGAAAAAATGCTCCTCTTTGCTTCGGGAAATCCTATTACGATGTCAACGACTGAGGAGGGGCTCCCAGGCAGGCCGGCTTTTATCGGTTTTGGTGCCAGCGGGCAGCCGGCATGGCCTTTAACCCCCACGATAGAAGTGGAAAAGCTGATGGGATCTGTTAGCGGTTTTTGCTTTACGGTTCCTTTCCCTATTGAGATTAATAGCCTGATTGCTTTTATGAACGTCTTTCCCCTGCCCGCTGGGACTGTCTCTACTGTCACGATAAAAGCACAGCTTTACGAAGCCGGGGAGACGAGCAAAATATTTTCACCTATTGAAGAAACGCTGATTACCCTGACGCCATCCATTACTGCTGAAACGCCCATCGGGACTATGCTGAGAGGCGAGGTCAGGGCGAACAGAACGGTAGAGAAGAATACAAGGCTGATGCTGGTATTTTCCGCAACGGCAGACCAACCAGAGCAGATTCACACAATCTGGGGATATGTAAGTGCCAGCCTGGTCTACACCTGATATTTCAAGATATAAATTCACAAAAGCCATATCATGTATCCCGGAGGCTTCGATCAACGGAACCTTCGGGATACTTCTGTGCTATGACAGGCAGGAGGTAAGTTTAATTCAATTTAAATATAGTAGCTTTTTTGAATCAAATCTGGTATACTGGTAAAGTATATCTAAATTCTTTGTGTAAGAGGATCACCTGTATTTCTATTGATTCATTTTTACGTAAGTCTAAAGGTATGATTTCCGAATTTATTTGAGTTGGCATTGCAGTCGGGACTGTGACATGCGGGAGTGTGAATATGAATAATTTAGATTCCAATACGAATCAGCACGAACTACGTTTTCCCATGATGGAAAATGACGAATATCAGAAAGCGCAGAATCAGGAGATCAAGCTCGGAAAAGAAGAAGGGCTGGATGTCTCCCTGTATGCCAATCCGCAGTTCAACTGGCTGCAGATGGAACAGATCCGTATGGGGCTTAAGGATAAAGTGGATGCTTCCATCTATGCGGATCCATCCAACAATTACGAGACGATGCGGCAGATGAGGATATCACTCTATGCGGGTATTGATCTTGTTCCTTACCTCAGGAGAGGATTTGCGGATGATGATCTGGAGGAGATCCGTCTGGCGATCATGAATCGTCTGCCTATTGACACATGGCTGCAGGATAATATGTGTGCGCCGCAGATTCATGAGATCAGGGTCGGGCTCTGTGAAGATATTGACGTGTCGATTTATGCCGACATCCGGTATAACTGGATGCAGATGCAGGAGATTCGCCTTGGTCTGGAGAAAAAACTGGATGTCGCCATCTACGCCAAGCATCTGTTCAACCATGCACAGATGAGAGAGATCCGTCTGGGGCTTGAATCTGGCTTAGACGTGTCCGATTATTGCAGTCTGGTCTACTCCGCTACAGATATGAAAGAGAAGCGTAAAGCTGTCATCAGCCGGAAGAGAGCGGGCGTTGCAGAACCGGAAAATAATGCGGACAAGTCCGGCGGACGGCGCAGGCCATCTCCTCAGAATCCTTATGAGAAGAAAGAATTTTCCGTTTTCGTTGAGGAGAACGGTAATAAAGCGTATGCACATATTCCGTGGGTGCCGGGAAATGTGGTCACCAAGGATGATATTTATTATGATCTTGAAAAGCGCGGAATCGTGTTTGGAATCAAGAAGGAGGCCATTGACGATCTGATCGATCGCAGGCGGATGAACGAGAAAGTGCTGATCGCGGAAGGCATTCCGGCACATAAGGGAAAAGACGGCTGGTTTGAATGGTTCGTGCGCCTGGATCTTCCGCGTATTCCGGCACCGCTTCCGGACGGCGGCGTTGACTATGTCAATATAGAGGCTTTTGAGATGGTGGATGAAGGAGAGCGGATTGCGCTCTATCATCAGGCCGAGGAAGGTACTACCGGAACGAATGTCTACGGCGAATCGATTCATGCTGAAGGCGGGGTTGAGTTGAAGCCGCTGCGGGGTGTGGGATTTACGCTTGAGCCGGACGGTGTCACCTACAGGTCGAAGATGAACGGCAAGTTTGAATTCGTGGGCGGACGCATCAACATCTCCAACATGCTTATTGTGCGGGAGGATGTGACTGCGGTCACCGGTAAGCTGGAGGTGGACGGTTCCGTATATGTGATCGGAAGCATCTATTCAGGCGGCTATATCAAGGCCACAGGAGATATCATCATCGAGCACAACGTGGAGACGGGACGGCTGATCGCCGGCGGCAATGTGATGATCAAGAAGGGCAGCTGCTCCAAGAACGACTGCTTTATAGATGCAGGCGGTGAAGTGTCAGGAAGTTTCTTCGAGGCTGCCAACATCAATGCCGGGGGCAATGTGAAAGCCAACTATATTATGAACAGCACGATCAACACGATGGGCAGAGTGATCGTTTCGGGCAGCAAGGGAGTTTTGCTGGGAGGCACCATCAGCGCGGTAAAAGGCGTGGATACTTTCAATCTCGGAAACAGGCTGCATATCAAGACGATTCTGGATATCGGACGGAACGGCGTTTATGCGAAGGAGCAGGAAGAATATGAGGAGAAGCGGGAACAGCTTCTGAACGATCTGCAGTCTCTGGAACAGGAACGCAGCAAGATGGTCGTGATGTCCGCTGCGGGCGTAGATGTGTCGGAAGAAATGCGGCGCAGGATCTATGGAGCGATCGACGTTAAGATGCAGGAACTGGCGGAGATGGACGGCGAGGCTTCCAAGCTGGTCAACCAGACGGAGCAGACCACGAAAGAGCCTGTCTGTGTCAGGGGAAGGGCTCATGAAGGCAGTCTGATCACTATTAACGGTATTAAGTATACATTGAAGGGAGAAGTGCGCAGAGTCGTTTTCAAACTTCGGAACAAGCAGGTAGTAATGGTAGCCTTATAATGTTGCTGTGTAAACAATTTGTTTAACAAAATGTAGAAAGTATGGTAAAAACATGAAACGGGATACAATAATAATTTTTGAAGACAATGCCATCGATCGTTCTATCCTGGTCGAGTTATTCCGGTCTGAGTATAAGATTCTGGAGGCAGAGAACGGCAAAGTAGGCATAGAACTTCTGAAAAACAATCTGGCTTCTGTGGCGATCGTCCTGCTTGACAATGTCATGCCTGTGATGGACGGCTTTGCAGTGTTGGAATACTTAAAGGAAAGGAATATCGTAAATAAGATACCTTTTATCATGATCACCGGGGACAGCTCGCCGCAACTGGAAAAAAGGGGTTACGAGTACGGGATCGTGAGTTATGTGAAGAAGCCGTATCAGCCGGAGGTTGTAAGGCAGGTAGTACAGAATGCGATCGGCTGGTTCCAATACAAAATGCAGCTGGAGCTGATGGTCAAGAAGCAGAATATCAATATCCAGAAGCAGAACAGTGTTCTGCGGCAGCAGACCAAGAAGCTGAACCACGTGAATGAGATCCTGATCGATTCCCTGAGCAACATTGTGGAATTCAGGAATATGGAGTCCAGGCAGCATATCAAGAGGATCAGGGAGTATGCCCTGTGCCTTGGAAAGAGCATCATGAAACTGTATCCGGAATATGAGCTGACGCCGGAGAAACTGGTGCAGATCGGATGGGCTTCTTCCATGCATGATATCGGGAAGATCGCGATTCCGGACAGTATCATTTTAAAGCCGGCCAAGCTGACGCAGGATGAGTTTGAACTGATCAAATCCCATACCACCAAGGGAGCGGAGATCATCCAGCAGAGGGTACGGTTAAACGACAGGGCGATCTTCGAGTATGCTTATGACATTGCCAGACACCATCATGAGAAATATGACGGCAATGGTTATCCCGATGGGCTTAAAGGGGACGAGATCAGCATAGCGGCACAGATCGTGTCTCTTGTGGATGTGTATGATGCCCTTACGTCAAAGCGTGTTTATAAGAGGGCCTATGAGCCGGATAAGGCATTCCAGATGATCCTGAACGGGCACAGCGGCGTGTTCTCGCCCAAGCTGTTGAAGGCATTTACGGAAGTGAAGCCCAGGTTTGAGAGCCTGATGGAAATGTACCAGGATGAGATATAAGAACAGCAGACAGGCAGCAGGACGGATTGTGACAGACTGTTGACGTACCGGAGCCTGCCGGGCCTGCTGAGCGTACAGCAGCGCCCGGCAGGCCGTTGGCAGACGGCAGAACGAAGCGTAAGGTTTTACGCGGGAGGCAGTTCAAGGATCTGTGCGTGCGCAAAATATTCCGGCAGGTGGAAATCGGGTTCCGGAGCCGTAATGGGAGCGAAGCTGGCGAAATGAGTCAGTCCTTTGCTCTCTTTTATTTTGTAGAAATTGCACGTGAAGCGGCTTCCGGTTTCCGGGGCGAAGTCCGGGTAAAGAGCCTGTACCAGAGTTAGCGGCAGGGTGAGGCGGATGTTCCACCGGTCTTCCAGTACTTTGGCCTGGCAGAGAAGTTCAGCCCGCAGTTCTTCCGCAAAGGGGCTGCGGTTCCCGCGGCTTCTCCCGTGGCAGGCCAGCATGGCGCCGTTGGCGTTCATCTCGAAATTCAGGTAGAGCGGTTCAGCCTCCTGTGGTGCGAAGCAGAAGAAGGCCTCCATGGCGGAATCCAGATAGACCGGATCGTTATCCTGCGTGTAGGTACGGCAGGGGTCCGTCTCCTGGCATTCCATTTCCAGCAGAAAACCGGTTCCCGGCAGAAAGCCCAGCCGCCCGGTGGTCAGGGGACGATAGCTGCCGCCCCAGTTAAATTGATCCACGTGAAAGACGGGACAGCGGGCAAGTTCTTCTTCGGTGCTGAGTGTGTATGTATCGTAGGTTGTAATGGTCATGAAAAATCCTCCTGAAATATTGTTGGCGGGCAGCAGATACTGCCCTTTACGGTTGCTGTGATTGTAGCAAAATGACTAAAAAAATACAAGAACGAACAGGAAAACCGTCTTTTTTGATAAAAAAAAGTGCCTATCGTGCTATTGCCGGGCATCGAAAAGCTGTATATACTTATAGTAAACGAAATTTCCAATGTCGTTTACAATAAATCAGAGCAATGAAACTGTTAATGCAGGCAGGGTGCAGGAAGCGTAAAACCTGAACAAACATGAAGATCATGAAGAGGAGGAGCAAGTGGGTATGAAGAAACCGGTACTTATTATCATGGCGGCAGGAATGGGGAGTCGTTACGGCGGCCTGAAACAGATTGATCCGGTAGATCAGGACGGACATATCATTATGGATTTTTCCATCTATGATGCGGTGAAGGCTGGATTTGAAAAAGTCATTTTTATCATCAAGAAAGAGAACGAGCAGGATTTCAGAGAGACCATCGGCGACAGGATGGCACAGCGGATCGAGGTGGAATATGTATTCCAGGATATCGCCGCTCTGCCGGAGGGCTTTACAGTGCCGGAGGGAAGGGTGAAGCCCTGGGGAACGGCTCATGCGGTTTTGTCCTGTCTGTCTGTTGTGGACGGCCCGTTTGCCGTTATCAATGCGGATGATTATTATGGACAGCAGGCTTTCCAGATGATCTATGATTATCTGGCATCCCATGAGGATACGGACAGGTATCAGTATACTATGGTAGGTTATCTGCTGGAGAACACGCTGACGGAGAACGGCCATGTGGCGCGCGGCGTCTGCGGGACCAATGCCGACGGGAAGCTGACGGAGATCACGGAGCGGGTGCGCATCGAGAAGCGTGCGGACGGTCCGGCTTATACGGAGGACGACGGGGCAACCTGGACGCCGCTTGCCGGCGACACGGTGGTGTCCATGAATATGTGGGGCTTTACGAACAGCATGCTGCCCGAGATCCGGGATCGCTTCGCGGCTTTCCTGTCGGAAAACCTGTCGAAGAATCCGCTGAAGTGCGAGTATTTCCTGCCTTTCGTGGTAGACGAGCTGATCCGGGAGGACAAGGCGGAGGTGACCGTCTTAAAGTCAAAAGACCGCTGGTACGGCGTCACCTACAGAGAGGATAAGCCGGTGGTGGTAGCAGCCATCCAGTCGCTGAAAGATCAGGGCCTGTATCCGCAGAAGCTGTGGGAATAGCAGCTGTCATACCGGATGGTCTGACAGCGCCTTGATGGAGGAGGCATATTCGGAGGGGGTCATGCCGGTGATCCGCTTGAACTGCCGGGAGAAGTAGTGGATGGAGGAGAAGCCGAGCGTGTCTGCGATCTGGGTGAAATTATAATGGTTTTCACGGATCATCTGCTTGGCCAGATCCACCTTCATCCTGGAGAAATATTCAATAGCGCCGTAGCCGCTTCTGCTCCGGAACAGCTTCTGGAGCTGGGAGCGGCCTACGGAATTACTCCGGCACAGCTGTTCGATGGTCAGGGACTCATAGACATGGGCCTCCATATATTCCAGTACCTGAGAGAAAAGTTCGCCGTCTGCCTTCTGTTTGATGGATTTGACGATAGGCGGATGGGCGGGCGGCGATGTACGCACCATGTAGCGGCGGATCAGCTGGATCAGCAGCTGTTCCAGATAGAGACGGATCAGCTGTTCTCCGGCGAAACGGGGGCTTTCGGTCAGGAGCAGTTCTTCCTGATAGGGATCGTCCATCCGTCCGTCGAAGACATACTTCGCTTCCTGGATGATCTGCGCCAGCAGCAGCCGTTCCGGTTCGCTGATCTGCAGCACCTTTTCCTCGAAAAAGGACATCACGGGGGAGTCGCAGGAGAAGGACATGACCACCAGATTCGGTGCGATCAGTCCGTTGGAATTCACGTCATGAAATTCGTTGGGCCTGTGGAAGATGATATCCCCCTTCTTCAGAGCATGGAACTTCTCACCGGCCAGCACATTCACTTCACCCTTGTCAACGCACAGAAATTCCCAGAAATCATGGGATTCTCCCGGAAAAGAGAAATCACACATGTATTCAAAATAATGAATGGAATAGATCTCGTGAATGGACAGAACGTCCTGCAGATAGACACTTTTGTAACTCATACTTCCCCCTCTCCCTTCGCAAAACAGACCGATTGTGCAAATTTATCGTCCTATTTGAAAACATTATAATACAAAAGTGCAAAAAAGGCAAAGAAGAAATAGGCGTATTCGGAGGCGGATTTGGTCAAAACATTAAAATAGGGAAAGAGAGCGCAGGAAAATTGTTCATAATTCCGAGCCGTATTTTTTGAAAAATGTGTAAAAATAACCTGTCCGTCAGAGAAAACGGAGAAAAATTGTATAAAATATACAAAAACAGGGCTTATAGTGCAAAAAGGTGGTTAGATAAGACAAAGACTTTCGGGGAAATGGTCATTATAATGAAAACTACAAACAGCGCAGGCCTGCGGGACAAGAATTCCCGCATCCCTGTAAATTTTGAACAAACAGGAGGTAAAAGTATGAAAAAGAAATTGTTAAGTTCTCTTCTGTGCGTAGCCATGATGGCAGCGACACTGACAGGCTGCGGCGGTTCCGGCGATTCCACACCGGCATCGGACGGCACGGCAGCTCCCGCAGAGGAAGCACCGGCAGAGGAAGCTCCCGCTGAAGAAGAGGCACCGGCAGAGGACGCCGCAGCAGAAGAGGCACCGGCGGCATCCGACGGCACACTGGTTTACTGGTCCATGTGGGACGCAGCTGAACCGCAGGCACAGGCGATCAAGCAGTCGATCGAAGCGTTCACCGCTGAGACTGGTATCGCTGTAGACGTACAGTTTAAGGGACGTACCGGTATCCGTGAAGGTTTACAGCCGGCACTGGATGCAGGAACCAATATTGATCTGTTCGATGAAGATATCGACCGTGTGAACTCGACATGGGGCAGCTACCTTCTGGATCTGGAAGAGCTGGCGAAGGCGAATGATTACGAGTCCACTGCAAACGCAGGTTTGATGGCAGCATGTCGTGAAGTTGGCGGCGGCACATTGAAGTCCATTCCTTACCAGCCCAACGTATTTGCTTACTTCTATAATGTTGCAATCTTTGAAGAAGCAGGCGTTACCGCAGTTCCTACAACATGGGATGAGTTCCTGGATACCTGCCAGAAGATCAAAGATGCAGGTTATACACCGATCACCAATGACAACGCTTACATCAGCAGCATGTTTGGATATCACATGAGCCGTCTGATCGGTGAGCCGGCTACAGAAGAAGTGGTTAAGAACGGTGACTGGGACAACGAAGCAGTGTTGAAGACAGCACAGGCTTATGAAGAGCTGGCAAGCAAGGGTTATTTCTCCGAGACCATCGAGAGTAACCAGTGGCCGGCAGGACAGAACACAGAGCTGGCTATGGGTACGGCAGCAATGTACCTGAACGGTTCCTGGCTTCCGAACGAAGTTAAGGATATCGCCGGCGAAGACTTCCAGTGGGGATGCTTCAGCTATCCTGCAGTAGAAGGCGGAGTAGACGGAACAGAGGCTTCCAACTACGGTGCACAGGTATTCGCGATCAATGCGAAGTCCACCATGCCTGAGGAGGCATTCCAGCTGATCACTTACCTGACAAAGGGTGAGGCAGACGCACTCCTGTCCGAGATGTCCGTTGGTATCCCGGCAGATTCCGCAAACGCAGAGTGGCCGGCACTTCTGAGCAACGTTAAGCCGGTTATGGACAGCCTGTCAACACGTTATCCCTGGGGTGCAGGCGCAGAAGCCAATGCAGATATGACTCCGATCATCATCGAGAACTTCACCAAACTTTGCGGCGGTTCTCTGGATGCACAGGGATTTGTAGACGCTCTTAAGGCAGCAGGTAACTAAACAGATTATAGGCTGTTTTGACAGTAATGATTAAGACCTATCATAAATAGATAGAAAGTTGCACGGATAGGCATGAGATGAGTATGGCGGCATCGTGTTTTGACGGTGCCGCCTTATTACATACCAAATGTTCCAATAACAGCAGTTGATTCAATGTTTCGACTTGTTCGTTTTTTCAATGAGAGGGGGTTACTGGATTGAAAAAGAATAAGACCATGATCGTAGTGTTCCTTACACCTGCGGTCCTCATGTTCTGCATCATCTTCCTGTATCCGATCGTTAGAACCATTCTCATGAGTTTCTTTAAGATCGAGGGTGTGACGGATGCAGTATCGAAGTGGGAGTTTTCAGGACTGGCCAATTACACCAAACTTTTCAGTACGGAACTTTTCCGGATATCCATGTGGAATATCTTCCGTATCTGGTTTTTCGGCGGGATAATCGTGATGGGACTGGCGATTCTTTTTGCGGCGATCCTGACCAGCGGCATCCGCTTTAAGAATGTATTCCGGGCCATCATCTACATGCCCAACGTAGTGAGTGCGGTAGCGCTGGCTACCATGTGGCTGCAGTATGTATTCAGCCCCAAGTTCGGTCTTTTCAAGACCATCGGCGAACTGCTTCACTGGGAATGGCTCGCCAAGTTCCAGTGGCTGGATCCGTCCCATCTGTTTACGGCGCTCCTCGTAGCGTACTGCTTCGGTATGGTAGGATATCATATGCTGATCTTTGCCAGCGGTATTGAGCGGATCGGCACTGAGTACTATGAAGCGGCTACACTGGACGGCGCCAGCAGGATACAGCAGTTCCGCTATATCACGCTTCCGTTGCTCAAGGGCGTTACCAAGACGAATATTACCATGTGGAGTATCAGTTCCGCCGGATTCTTCCTCTGGTCCCAGCTGTTCTCCATGGTGGTTTCCAATACACAGACCATTACGCCGGTGGTGTATATGTATCAGAATATCTTCGGCGCCGGCAACAGTATGACAGAGAGAAACGCAGGAATCGGTGCGGCAGTGGGCGTGCTTCTGAGTGTCTGCGTGGTATTGATCTTTATTGTCTGCGATAAGATCTTCAAAGACGACGATATTGAGTTTTAAAGGAGGGAGTAAGAATGGCAAAAGAAAAGGAAGTGCGCGACCGTGTGAACTGGCACAGAGAATTTCGTCTGGCTCCCGGTTATATCATATTGTCTTTGTGGGTGCTGTTTACCTTCGTCCTGTTAGGGTGGGTAGTAGGCGCCAGCTTTTCCACATCCAAGGAGATCTTCTCCGGTGGAGTATTCAAGTTTGAGAGCGGCATTCATCTGGAGAATTACGCGAAGGCGTGGAACACATCCAATGTCTCCGTATTCTTCATGAATTCACTCGTATATGCGACCATATCCTGTGCACTGCTGATCGTGATCTGTGCACCGGCGGCTTATGTATTGTCCCGCTTTACTTTCCTGGGGAACAAGCTGATCCAGAACGGTTTCGTGGCGGCTATGGGTGTTCCGGCAACCATGATCGTGCTGCCGCTGTTCGGACTGGTGGCAGGCTGGAACATTCTGAATGTGTCGCTGGCCAACCGGGCGGTATTGATCTTCCTGTATGTGGGAATCAATGTGCCGTATACGACAATTTTTCTGCTGACCTTTTTCAGCAATCTTTCCAAGGCGTTTGAGGAAGCGGCCGCGATCGACGGCTGTCCTCCCATGAAGACTTTCTGGAAGATCATGCTGCCGATGGCGCAGCCGGGTATCATCACCGTGACGATTTTTAACTTTATCAATGTATGGAACGAATATTTTATGTCCCTGATATTTGCAAACTCTGACAAGGTAAAATCTGTAGCCATCGGGTTGTACGGAATGATCAATTCCATGAGATACACAGGCGATTATGCCGGTATGTTCGCGGCGGTGGTCATCGTATTCCTACCTACTTTCATTCTGTATGTGTTCCTGTCGGAGAAGATCATTGCCGGTGTAACGGGCGGTGGTGTGAAAGGCTAGGAGGTGCCTGAATGAGCAGAGAAAAGTCAGATTTATTACGGATTTCAGATCAGTTTGCGATAGACGGGAAGGCGGAGAACGTCGAATCCCATGGAAATGGACATATCAACGATACCTATCTTCTGACGTGCCGTCTGGAAACGGAGGCCGCCCGCAGATATATCCTGCAGCGGATGAACCATGAGGTGTTCAAGGATCCGAAGGGGCTGATGGAGAATGTCACGGGTGTGACGGCATTTCTGAGAAAGAAGATCGTGGAGAACGGCGGCGATCCGGCGAGAGAGACCATGAATGTGATCCCGCTCAGGGATGGCGGTTCTTACTGGCAGGAAGAGGACGGTACATTCTGGCGGATGTACGAGTTTGTGGAAGGTGCGGACAGCTTCGATATCGTGGAGAGGCCGGAGGACTTCTATGAGAGCGCTGTGGCGTTTGGACATTTTCAGAAGCTGCTTGAAGAGTATCCGGCGGAGAGTCTGCATGAGACGATTCCCAACTTCCACAATACGGTTGACCGTCTGAAGAATTTCAAGAAGGCGCTGGAAGCGGATGTTATGAAGCGTGCAGTCGAAGTGGCGGAAGAGATCAAATTCGTGCAGGATCGTGAAGCGGACTGCCATGTGCTCTGTGACCTGCTGGCGTCGGGGGATATTCCGCTGCGGGTTACGCACAACGATACCAAGCTCAACAATATCATGCTGGATCATGAGACGCGGAAGGGAATCTGCGTGATCGATCTGGATACGGTGATGCCCGGTTCCGCACTGTATGATTACGGTGATTCTATCCGCTTCGGCGCCAACACGGGGGCGGAGGATGAGAAGGATCTGTCGAAGATTTCCTGTGACCTGGAGCTTTTTGCATTATATACGAAAGGATTTATCGAAGGATGCGGCGGATCGCTGACGGAGAAGGAGATCCGGCTGCTGCCTATGGGAGCGAAGCTGATGACGCTGGAATGCGGCATGAGATTCCTCACGGATTATCTGGAGGGAGATCATTACTTCAAGATCCATCGTCCGGAGCATAATCTGGACCGCTGCAGAACCCAGTTCGCCATGGTCAAGGACATGGAGGATAAGTGGGATAAGATGCAGGAGATCGTGGAGCAGTATTTATAAAAGGGAATGTTTGGGGAGACCGCTGCGGTGTGAAGCCGGGCGGTCTCTTTTGTTGGATTTGAATATGTCTGTTGTAAGAATAGAGCATATGCTTCGAATCCGGCCGGCTTTACATTTTGAAGCGGATGGGTATAATAAAGGTGTGGAAACGGAAGTGCGCAGCATTAAAGGCGGCGGCCTTCCGGCGGGCCTATGGAATTTCTCCTTTGAAATATCGGTCGGAAATGATAAAATAGGACATGAAAGATTTTGTCGGTATTTGTCAGGGGTGGAAGTTTGAAGGGAATCAGGTATTTAAGGGAGTATTTCGCGACGCATTTTGCGGCGGTCTTCGCGTTCTATATTTCGGCGGCGGTGTTTGCCATTGCGTTTATTTTTATGACATATCTGAAAAATGAATATCAGCATTATCTGCGGGAGAAGAGCTATGAGACGGAAAATGCTGTTATGGAAGCCATGCAGCGTAATCTGAACGAATCTCTTCGGGAACTGATCACGACCGGCAGTGAGATGGTAACAGACAAAAAACTTTTGGAATTGACTGCGGAGGCGGATAGAGCTTATGGGGAGGAGATTGGGACCGGACAGAGCTATCTGAATCTGTACAATGCGCTGGTTGCTTATGATCATCTGCGGTTTGTTTCGGCGATCGCAGTCGTGGGGAAGGAAGGGTTGATCTGCCAGTATGACCGCTACAAACAGCTTATGTCCACGCTGTGGGATGATGAAAATCAGGCTTATGTGGAAAATATGGCGGCAGAAGTTTTTCAGAATATTGCAGACGGGAATCTGCCCAGATATATGGCGTATCTTGATCCGCACGCCTATCCGGATTCGAAGAGGAAGGTATTTCATGTGGCATACCCGTTTACGGGCGGTGTGACCGGGATCCGGAACACGGAGTATGTGGTGGTGATCACATACAGCATGGAGGTTTTTGATACGTTCCTGAATACGGTGGAAGTGCCGAAGGTAAAATATATCCACGGATACATAACGGACGAGCAGGATGAAGTCCTGTATTATAACGACAGGAAGCATGAAAGCGAGGCGGATTTTCTAAAGGAGGACGGGGAGGCGACGCTGATCGCCAAACCGCTGGAATACTTTGGCTGGACGGCCAATGTGCTGATGGACGAGCGTGAGATGCAGGCGCATGTGAATGATATCTATCAAAAGGGTATTGTGTTCTATGTATCGGTGCTTATGGTGTATATCGTTATCATTATTATGGTGGTGGGGAGGCTGTTAAATCCGATCCATGCTATTTCGGAATCTTTGAAGGCGGCTGAGCGGGGAGATTATAACTGTAAGATCCGGATAGAGGGAAAGAATGAGATCTGGCAGCTGGCGGAGGAGTATAACCGCATGGCGGACGCTATCGAAGAGAAAAACGGTGAGATCCGGCGAAAGAATGAGGAAAGGCTGCAGTTGCTTAGACAGCAGCACCGGGCGGAAATGGAGGCGCTGGAATCTCAGATCAATGCGCATTTTATCTGCAACACACTGGGGTGTATCAACTATGAGGCCATCGAGGCGGGTAATCATCAGGTTTCTGTTCTGATCAAGAAACTTTCCAACATTCTGCGCTACACGTTTGATCAACACAGCCAGACTGTCTTTATGTTCCAGGAGATCGCCTGGGTGGATCAATATCTGTATCTGCAGAAGAAACGGTACGAGACATTGTTTGATTATGAGATCAGCTTTCCGGATGCCTATCACTACTGGCCCTGCTGCAAGCTGATCTTTCAGCCTTTCGTTGAGAACTCGATCCTGC
>VSOD01000269.1 GCA_009774655.1 Lachnospiraceae bacterium | reverse complement strand
GATGAGGGGACGCCGCTGGCCAATCCCTACTGGCAGTATTCCCGGAACAAGATTGCCGGTGAGGAGCTGCTGATGAAGCTGTACCGGGAAGAAGGATTTCCGGTGACGATCGTGCGGCCCAGCCACACTTACAGCGAGCGCTCCGTGCCGTTAGGCGTGCATGGGCCGCAGGGCAGCTATCAGGTGATCAGGCGGATGCTGGAAGGAAAGAAGGTGATCGTGCACGGCGACGGGACTTCTCTCTGGACGCTGACTTTTAATACGGATTTTGCCAAAGCCTTTATCGGACTTATGGGCAATATCCATGCCATCGGCGAGGCGGTGCAGATCACGGGCGACGAGTCGCTGACCTGGAATCAGATCTATACCATTGTGGCACAGGCGCTTGACGTGGAGTGGAAGCCCTGCTATGTCTCCAGTACGTTTATCGCTTCTGCAAGCCCGGCTGCGTGGGATCTTCGTGGCGCTTTGCTGGGGGACAAGGCAAACAGCGTTGTCTTTGACAATACGAAGCTGAAACGGCTGGTGCCGGATTTCACGGCGACGGTGAGGTTTGACCAGGGCGTGAGGCTGGCGCTTGCATATATCAAGGCGCATCCGGAATGCCAGAAGGAGGATCCGGAATTCGACCGTTGGTGTGACAGCGTGGTGGCGGCGCAGGAAGCGGCGCTAAAGGGGCTGCTTGAGGTGTGATAATGAGGGAGATGGAGTTTAAGATGGAACGTCCCGGCCTGTTGAAGGAAGGGGATAAGGTCACCGTGACGGAAGGAGTCCTTCCCAGTAACTATTATTATACGATCGATCCGTCTCTTGCCATGTCGGGAAATTTTCCGTTCAGAGAGCGTATGCTGGAGCGGGAGGGTGTAGTGACGGAAGTAATCGAGAATGCCAGAGGATTCTATGTGCGGGCAAGATTCGGAGAATGAGGATACTCAAGAAGAGCAGATTGAGATATGGAAAGGAAGGTATATGGTATGTTAACTAAAGTAGCGACAGACAAGGCGCCGGCAGCGATCGGGCCGTATTCCCAGGGGATCATTGCAGGCGATTTTCTTTTTGCGTCGGGACAGATACCCATTGATCCAGCTAACGGCGAGATCAAGGGCAGTGATATCACACAGCAGGCGGAACAGGTCATGAAGAACGTTGGAGCGATTCTGGCTGAAGCGGGAACAGACTATGCCAGGGTTGTCAAGACTACATGCTTTCTGGCGGACATGGCAGATTTTGCGGCATTTAACGCAGTGTATGAGCAGTATTTCAGTGAGAAGCCGGCCAGAAGCTGTGTGGCCGTAAAAGAGCTGCCAAAGAGTGTGCTGTGCGAAGTAGAAGTGGTGGCTTATCTGAAATAATCTTTTTATAACATGAAAAAAGCAGTAGAGGTTTACATAACATGAAGCAAAAAAATATCGTTCTCATCGGCATGCCCGGTGCCGGAAAAAGCACGGTGGGTGTCGTGCTGGCAAAAAAGCTGGGGTATGCTTTTCTGGATTCCGATCTGGTCATCCAGAGCAGGGAAGGAAAACTGCTGCATGAGATCATCGAGGAGCACGGTGTGGAGAAATTCTGGTCCATTGAGGAGGAGGCGAATCTTTCCATTAATACCGTGCGCACCGTGATCGCCACCGGCGGCAGCGTGATCTATGGCAGCAGGGCCATGGAACATTTGGGGCAGGGAGGCGTTATCGTTTATCTGAAGCTGTCCTGCGAAGAGATCGCCTGCCGGCTGGGGGATTTAAACGAGCGGGGCGTGACGCTGCGAAAGGGCCAGAATCTGCAGATGCTTTACGAGGAGCGCATTCCGCTTTATGAGAAGTATGCGGATATTACCGTGACGTGCGAGAAACTGACAATCCGGGAGATCGTAGAAGAGATCGACCGCAGAGTATAGATGGATGTCTCATATTGACGTGGCTGGGGGTACGTGTTATTATGACACAGGCGTTGCCGCTTTCTGCGGTGAATCCGTTTGAATTGTGTGAAATAAAGGGGAACTGTGCCAATATTCCGAGACAGAGCTTTTCGGAAACCGGTCTCTTAAGGAGAGGATTTGTGAGCCTGGCGATTATGGCCGGAAAGCGGTATATATGGAGGCAGACATATGGATTATACAAGGCAGCTTTACGAACGGGCCGGCGGATATGAACCGGGCGTCGGAGGCCGTGAGCAGCACAGCGGGATGCAGAGCGTGCAGAATCTGGAGACCGTGATCAATGAGGGACTCCGCGTTGCTCTGCTGGAGGAGACGCCGGATCAGTCGCTGGAAGTGCTGCTTGAGCATCTGGGAAAAGCGTTGCATGGGGAGCGGACTTATATCTTCGAGCAGAACGAGGCAGGCGGCGACGACAATACCTATGAATGGGTGGCCGAAGGAGCGGAGCCGGAAAAGGGAAATCTTCAGAATGTTCCCGCGGAGGTGTGTGCGAGCTGGTATCAGAAGTTCCGCATAGGCAAACATATCGTGATCGGGGATCTGGAGGAGATCCGGGAGACGGATCCGCTTCAATATAAGAATTTGAAGCGGCAGAGCATCCATTCGCTGGTGGTGGTTCCTCTTTATAATGGAAAAAAGGTCATTGGCTTTTACGGTGTGGATAATCCGCCGGTGAAGACACTGGAATATGCATCGAACATGCTCCAGACGGCGGCATATTTTATCGTATCGTCTTTAAAACGGCGTAATCTGGTCCGGGAGCTTCAAAAACGGAGTTACAACGTGCTCCAGGCGCTCAGTGTGGACTATCTGGGGATTTACCAGGTGAATTTCGATACGGGAGAATATGAGGTATACCGTGACGGTGAACAGAGGGGCATGGGCCTGGCCGTCAATTTGGAGGATGGTTATCAGACAGCTATAGAGCGCTATATTTCCCGGTATGTGGTTCCCAGAGATCAGGAAAGGCTTCGTGCCGTGACGAAGAAGGAGCATATACTGGCGCAGCTTGGAACGAAGAAGAAATTCTATGTCCGGTTTGAGGTGAAAGACAGTTCTTATGGATTGAAGCACATGGAGATCCATTTTTCCGCGACGGAGGGGGCGGGAGAAGAGAACTGTGTGATTCTGGCTCTGCGGGATGTCAATGCCGTGGTGGAACAGGAAGAGAAGTACAAGCTGGAGGCGAGACGCAGCCTGGAGGATATTCTGGAAGGAGCCAGGACCGGTATCTGGACGATCGAACTGGAGGATGGCTGTCAGCCGCGGGTGTATGCAGACCGGACCATGCGCATCCTGCTGGGAGTATCAGATGAGATCGAGCCGGAGAAATGCTATCGGCACTGGTTTAAAAACATTGAGCCGGATTATGTGGAGATGGTGCAGGAAGCGGTGCAGGAAATCCTGGAAACCGGACGTTCCGAGGTCATCTATCCCTGGAATCATCCTCAGCTGGGCAAAATCTATGTCCGCTGCGGCGGTGTGCCGGACAGAACCTTTGAAAAACCGGGCGTCTGCCTGAACGGATATCATCAGGATATCACGGAGACCATGGTGGCGAAGCGGAAACAGGAACAGGCCATCATGGAGCTGCTGGAGAAGGTCAGACGGGCGAATTCGGCGAAGAGCGAATTTCTTTCTTATATGTCCCACGATCTGCGCACGCCCATCAACGGCATTCTGGGTATGCTGGCCATCATGGAGCAGAGGCAGGAAGATCCGGAGCGGCAGAGCGAGTGCCGGAAGAAGATCCGTGTCTCCACGGAACACCTGTTGTCTCTGGTCAACGACGTTCTTCAGTTCAGCAAGCTGGACAGCGCAGGAGTGACGGTGGCGGAGGAACCCTTTGACCTTCACGATACATTGGAAAACTGTATCACGCTTATGTCCGCAAGGGCGGAGGAACGGGGCATCCGGCTGGTGCTCAGGGAAGCCGGTCTGCAGCACGGCAGGCTGATCGGAGATTCCATGCGCTTAAAGCAGATCCTTTTGAATATCATCGACAATGCCCTCAAATATAACAGGCCCCATGGTTCCGTATTTGTTCAGGTAAAAGAGACTGCCTGTCAGGGTGGGACTGCATACTACCGGTTTATGATCGAGGACACCGGGATCGGGATCGGAGAGGAATTCAAAGAACATATTTTTGAACCGTTTACGCAGCAGCATCAGGGCGCGAGGACCCATTATAACGGCACCGGGCTTGGTATGTCCATCGTGAAGGAACTGGTGGAACAGATGAAAGGGACCATTGAGGTAGACAGTCAGGTCGGCAAAGGGACCGTATTTCAGATTATCCTGCCTTTGCGGATCGACGAGTCGTGGAGTGAGCAGCCTGCGGAGGAAGAGCAGCATATGCAGGCCGATATTGCCGGAATGCGTGTCCTTCTGGTAGAAGATAATGAGATCAACTGTGAGACTGTGGAGTTTATGCTGAAAGAGGCAGGTGCGGAGGTCGTGACTGCCAATGACGGCAAAGCCGCCGTGGACGCGTTTACGGCAGCTGCTCCGGGCACCTTTGACTGCGTGCTCATGGATCTGATGATGCCGATTATGAGCGGCTACGAGGCGACCCGTGTGATCCGCGGCCTGAACAGACCGGATGCGGAGGAAGTTCCCATAATAGCGCTGTCGGCCAATGCATTTGAAGAAGATGTTGCAATGACAAAGGCCGCCGGTATGAATGAACATCTGGCGAAACCGGTGGATATCAGGAAAATGATCATGCTTATGAGTCGGCTGCGGCGCTGACAGGAGCAGGAAAATAAAGAGCTGTTGTATAGTTTGCCCTTAAATTGCAGAGAATAATCCTATAGTTAACGACATTAGAAATTTCGTTTTCGGCTTTGCAGGAGCTACCGTATATGGCTCCTGCAAGAGCCGGAAACAGAAATTTGTTATGTCGTTTACTATAATACAAGAAAGGTGTGGTATCGGTATGATGGATTATTTGAATGCATTCTGGGTGGGAGGCCTGATCTGTGCGCTGGTACAGATCCTGCTGGAAAAGACGAAGATGCTGCCGGGGCGCGTGATGGTGCTGCTTGTATGTCTGGGAGCGATGATCAGTTTCTTCGGCTGGTATGAACCCCTTATGGAATATGCGGGCGCCGGTGTGAGCGTGCCGTTGCTTGGCTATGGCAATATCCTGATGAAAGGCGTCAAGGAGGCGGTGGACGAGAAAGGCTTTATCGGTCTGTTTCAGGGCGGCTTCAAGACCGGCGCAGTGGGATGCTGCGCGGCGTTGGTGTTCGGGTATCTGGCCAGCCTGGTGTTTAAGCCGAAGATGAAGGGGTGAGATGCCGGGACTGCGTAAAGATAATGGCAGAAGTTTTCAGATGTGGATAAGGGGACAGAGAAAAAAAGGCAGACGCTTTGACAGGGCGGCTGCCTTTTTGGGGGTGTTGATAAACTTGAAGCTGTTTATATCCACCACTTAGGAGTAAGTTCACCAAGAGTAACTATTTCCTCTGTTTCAAAATCCATCAGCACTTCAATTTCCTGATAGCTATTGGGCATTTGCCGCCCGTTCTGTACTGCTTTTGCCGCCTGAAACATTTCTTTCCATATCTGTTCCATATAATTTCCTCCATTTTTTTGATAAATCTCGATTCTCCAGTATGTCAAACTGGAAATGGTTGAGAAAGACGCTATATTGAAATCCAAAATCTTTGAATAATGCCGCTTTTACTTAATCCCACTGTATCAACAATTTCGTTTTCCATCACTCCACCGTTTTTAATAATCGTCCTTTGCGAAGCTGCATTTTCCTTATCGCAGGTCACTAAAATCTTGCTTTCTCCAAACACACGGCAAAAAGGTAAAACCAATTCCAGCATTTCCGACGCATAACCTTTTCGTCTTTCAGACGGACGGACACTATATCCAATATTACCCCCAAAATTTTTGAGAA
>VSOD01000268.1 GCA_009774655.1 Lachnospiraceae bacterium | reverse complement strand
CGTCTTTCTCCGTAGCTTTGATTTACGTAGGATACTTTTCGGCAGGTCATAGTGGAAGACTGTGAAGTGATAACGGTAAAAGAGGCGTGTTATCGTGAGATTCTGGATGCAGAAGGTGATGATATCGTTATCGAAAGCCGATTGTTGGAATGGCTGGAGGAAATGAAGTGGTTCCGGCGTGGAGGTTGAATCAGGATGTGTGATAAGGAACAGGAAGCGTTATGCAACAGACCGGTGGGGGTCTTTGATTCGGGCGTGGGCGGCCTGACCGTGGCGCGGGAGATCATGCGGCAGCTGCCGAATGAGAGGATCGTGTATTTCGGGGATACGGCGCGGGTGCCTTACGGCAATAAGTCGCGGGAGACGATCATCAAATTTTCCAGACAGATCGTGCGCTTCCTGAAAACGCAGCAGGTGAAGGCCATCGTGGTGGCCTGCAATTCGGCGAGCGCATATGCGCTGGAGGTGCTGGAGCAGGAAGCGGACATTCCGATCATCGGGGTGATCAGGTCCGGCGCCCGGGCGGCGATCGATGCGACGAAGAACGGCAAGATCGGTGTCATCGCCACGGAAGCTACGATCGGCAGCGGCATTTATAACAGGTACATAAAAGAGAATGATGCGAATGCGGCCGTGCTGGGCAAAGCCTGTCCGTTGTTTGTTCCGCTGGTGGAAGAAGGGCTGTGGGAAGATCCGGTGACGGACGAAATTGCGAAAAGGTATCTGACGGAGCTGATCGACGTAGGCATCGACACGCTGATCCTTGGCTGCACCCATTACCCGATGATCCGCTCTACGATAGGCAGGATCATGGGACCGGATGTGATGCTGGTCAATCCGGCTTATGAGACGGCGCATGAATTGAAGCGGCTTCTGCAGGATACGGGGCTGGAGAGCGGCCACAGACCGGGACTGGGAACAGAACTTTATCGTTTCTTTGTCAGCGATGCAGCAGATAAATTTCAGAAGTTTGCCAATTCCATCTTGACTTATGGGATATTATCTGCGAAGGTTATCAATATAGAAGAATATTGAAAGACGATAGATATAGTAAACGACATAACAAATTTCTGTTTCCGGCTCTTGCAGGAGCCATATACGGAAGCGCCTGCAAGGCCGAAAACGAAATTTCTAATGTCGTTAACTATAAACGGTGAGCATATGAGTACACATATCAAGAAAATGACGGAGGGCAGACCGACCTCGCTGATCCTGGCTTTTGCCCTGTCTTTGATGGCGGGCAATATATTCCAGCAGCTTTATACGGTTGTGGATACGATGGTAGTCGGCAAGGGCCTCGGCGTACAGGCACTGGCGGCGCTGGGGGCAGCGGACTGGCTGAACTGGATGATGCTTGGCATCATTCAGGGTCTGACCCAGGGCTTCGGCATCATGATGGCGCAGGAGTTCGGGGCGAAACGGGAGGACATGCTGCGCAGGACGATCGGCAACGCGGCCTGCCTGTCAGTGGCTTTTATGGCAGTGCTGACGGTTGCGGGGCAGCTGCTGGTGGCGCCGGTTCTGCATATCCTGCAGACGCCGGAGGGCATCATGGGCAATGCGTCCCTCTATCTGCGGATCATGTTCGCGGGAATCCCGATCGTCATGCTCTACAATCTGCTGGCCTGTATCCTGCGGGCGCTGGGCGACGGCAAGACGCCGTTGAATGCCATGATCGTGGCTTCTTTTACGAATATAGCGCTGGATATCCTGTTTGTGCTGGTATTGGATTTCGGCATTGCAGGCGCGGCCGCGGCCACACTGATCGCCCAGCTGGTCTCGGCGGTCTTCTGCATCTTTCATATCCGGAAGATCGAGATTTTGTCATTCAGGCGGGATGATTTTCGATTCCATCAGGGGATGACGGAGAAGCTGCTGGTTCTCGGTTCGCCGATGGCTTTTCAGAATGGAATCATCGCGGTGGGCGGTATGATCGTGCAGTCGGTGGTCAACGGCTTCGGCGTTATCTTTATCGCTGGTTTTACCGCTACCAATAAGCTGTACGGTCTTCTGGAGATCGCGGCTACTTCTTACGGTTATGCCATGGTCACATATGTAGGGCAGAATCTGGGGGCAGGCAAGATCAGGCGGATCAGGCAGGGCGTGCGCTCGGCGGTGATCATCGGCACGCTCACGGCAGTCGGCATAGCCGTGGTCATGCTGCTTGGCGGCAAATATATCTTAAGCCTGTTTATCTCTGGCACGCCGGAGGAATATGAGAAGACGATGGCCATCGCCTATTACTATCTGTCGATCATGAGTATCTGCCTGCCGATCCTGTATCTGCTGCATGTACTGCGTTCGGCCATTCAGGGGATGGGCAATACGGTGCTTCCGATGCTGTCCGGCGTTGCGGAGTTTATCATGCGGACATTAAGCGCGCTGTTTTTGCCGCTGCTTGTGGGACAGACGGGCATCTTTTATGCGGAGATCCTGGCGTGGATCGGGGCCGACGTGATCCTGGTCACCAGCTATTTTGTGAAGATCAGAAGTTACAGCGGGCTGGAGGCGCGAAGCGGGGCGTAAATGCGGCGGGAACACAGTGGATCAGACGATGAATCAACAGATAATGAGGAAATCTTATATGACACAGGAAGTTTTACTGACGTTAAAAGGACTGCAGTTCGATCAGAAGGAAGAGGACGACGGCCAGATTGAGACGGTTGTAGTCGGCGACTATTATAAAAGAAACGGCAGGCACTATGTGATCTATGAAGAGGTCACGGAAGGATTCGCACAGGCCACGAAGAACCGGCTCAAATTCAGCGAGCACATGCTGGAACTGTCCCGCAGCGGTCTTGTCAACGTACACATGATTTTTCAGGAAAATAAAAAGAATCTGACCAATTATAATACACCCTTTGGACAGATTCTTATAGGGATCGATACGAAAAAAATCCGGATAGAAGAGGGACAGGATAACATCGTTGTGGATGTGGATTACGCCCTTGACATCAATTATGAATTCCTCTCCGACTGCCACATCACCATCAATATCGCATCCAAGGAAAGCAGCAGCTTTTCTCTTAATTCCTGATCTTACAGATTGAAAACGCTTATTTGACAGGTTTGGCGCCGGCCTTCTCCTGCGCTCGTTCCACGAGCTGTTTGAATTTGCTCTTCTTTTTCTTCTCGACTACGACCGGCTTGCCGTGAAGTCCCCTGACATCCGTGATATAGATGCCGCTGACTACGGCTTTCACTTCCTTCTTGACCGGAATGGAATCGAAGATTTTCTCCTCACTGATCAGGGACATGATCTGCGGGCCTACCTTGGCTTTGACGATGGGCAGTTTGGAGCCGCGAAGCCACTTCGGGGTCTGCTCTATCACCGCCTGGGGCAAGCCGGCATCTTTGAGTTTCATGCGCTTCTTATCGATGATCAGCATGGAAACCGTCTGCTTCATGGCTTCGATCTGTGCCTGTTGCTCGTCCTGCTTCTTCTGTGCCTTTTTGCCCAGGAAATAAAGCACCACCACGGCAATGAGCAAAACCGCCAGAATAACCAGCAAAACTATCGTTACTGTGTTCATATGAGTACCTCCCGTTTCTGTGCTGTATATAGATAATATTTTAACATTGATTGTCGCATTAGGCAAGACGATACCGTTTTTTTGCATTTTTTGCAGGGATTGAAAGAACCTCTTTTAAGACGCGGGGATTTGTGATATATTATTTAAATATGGGTTTTGAGAATCAGGACATGTCAGGGCTTTTACCGGTAAGGCGGTGGGTGGCGTCTGCGGCCCCGCGCGTGGAATGAGGGAAAGGCTGCGGCAGGAAGTGAAAGGAAAGAGAATTATTATGAGAAAAGGAAAAGCAGGAGTATTGGCAGCCGTGTTTGCGGCGGCGGCGCTTTTGACGGCGTGCGGCAATAAGGAGTATCTGAAAGATATCAAGGCGGCTGACTATGTGACGCTGGGAGAGTATACCGGGATTGAAGCATCGGCGAAGGAGCCGGTGGTGGAAGACGGGATGGTAGATCTGTATATCGAGATGTACATCAAACCGGCGTATACCACGACGGAAGAGGTGACGGATAGAGCGGTGGAGACAGGGGACACTGTCAATATCGACTACACAGGCTACATTGACGGGGAGGTCTTTGACGGCGGTTCTGCGACCGGTGCGTCTTTGACGATCGGTTCCAAACGGTTTATCGCAGGATTCGAGGACGGACTGATCGGAGCAGAGATTGGAGAGAATGTGACACTGAATCTTAATTTTCCGGATCCTTACGACCCCAACCCCGATCTGTCGGGCGTTCCCGTCGTATTCGAGGTTAAGGTTAACAGCATCGGCAAACAGATAGTGCCGGAGCTTACCGAAGATTTTGTAAAATCCCTGAACATAGAGGGTGTCGGTACGGAGAAGGAGCTGCGGGATTATCTGTATGACAACTTTTACCAGAGTGCGGTCCAGACATACGAGAACGAGATCGAGTCTACGCTGACGACCGCCGTGATGGCGAACTGTACCTTTAAGAAAGCGCCGAAGAAAATGGAAGAGCGCTTTGCCAAAAACATTGAGGACGGCATGAGCGCGCAGGCTGCGGTACAGCAGATGACGCTGGTGCAGTATATGAAAACCTATTACAATCTGGATGAAGAGACCTATAAGAAGCAGTTTGCCGAAGATGCGGCAGAGCTTGCGCAGCAGTATATCATGTATCAGGCGATCGCCGATGCGGAAGGACTGAATCCTACCGAGGAAGAGATTCAGGAGGAGATTGCTTTCAGAGTGGAGAACTCCCATTACGAGTCGGAAGATGAGTATCGGAAAAATTCCGATATTGAGATGCTGCGGGAACAGCTTATGAGAAATAAGGTTATGAGCTTTTTGAAGGAAAAAGGTAAGATCGAGACCATCGCCGCAGACGAAGGCCAGGAAAATCAGGAATAACAGGATAGAAGCAGGCGGACATGCGAAAAGGACAGGAAAACAGGAGAAGGAGAACGAAGACATGAGCAGTATGAATTTGACAGACATAAGAGAACTGTACCGCAACAGCGGCGACTATATCGACAGGGAAGTGACAGTGGGCGGCTGGGTGAGAAGCATCAGGGATTCCAAAGCGTTCGGGTTTATCGTCCTGAACGACGGCACCTTTTTTGAGCCGCTGCAGGTGGTGTACCATGACACGCTTGCGAATTTCGAGACGGTGTCCAGACTGAATGTGGGGTCTGCCATCGTGGCCAGAGGTAAGATCGTGGCAACGCCGCAGGCGAAGCAGGCATTTGAGATGCAGGCGGAAGAGATTCTGGTGGAGGGCGTCTCCACGGCGGATTACCCGCTGCAGAAGAAAAGGCACAGCTTTGAATATCTGCGCACGATCTCTCACCTGCGGCCGCGCACGAATACGTTCCAGGCTGTCTTTCGGGTGAGATCTCTGATCGCCTATGCGATCCACACCTTTTTCCAGGAGAGAGGTTTTGTGTATGTGCATACGCCGATCATCACCGGAAGCGACTGCGAAGGGGCCGGGGAGATGTTTCAGGTGACCACGCTGGATCTGGAGAACCTGCCGAAGAACGAGGAAGGCGGGGTGGATTACAGCCAGGATTTCTTCGGCAAAGCGACGAATCTGACTGTCAGCGGACAGCTGAATGTGGAGACCTATGCGTTTGCCTTTAAGAATGTATATACGTTCGGGCCGACCTTCCGGGCCGAGAATTCCAATACCACGAGACATGCGGCGGAGTTCTGGATGATCGAGCCGGAGATCGCGTTTGCGGATCTGACAGATGATATGATACTGGCGGAGGCGATGTTAAAGCACATTATCAGCTATGTGCTGGAGCATGCGCCGGAGGAGATGAACTTCTTCAACCAGTTCGTGGACAAAGGACTGATCGAGCG
>VSOD01000267.1 GCA_009774655.1 Lachnospiraceae bacterium | reverse complement strand
TAGAGGCAGCACCGCTCCACGTTCCGCTCCAAGACCCTGGCCGCAAAAAGTCGACACAAGCCCCGTCAGCGCACAGATCGTCCCTGCAGCCGCTTCCTGCTCTATCGCATATTTACTGCCGGAATACACCCGGATCTGGTCTACCTTCTCCTCTCGCACTTCGTCTGTGCCGGTGTTCTTGTTTCCGCTGTCATCGCCGCTTCCGGATACGCTGCCGACAGAACTTCCACGGCTGCCGCAGACAGAGATCATCTGCTTTACGCGCAGCGTACCGCCCGTCACCTTCACATAAGTCAGCCGGTTTCCCTGTCCATCCCTGGCGATCTTGTAGACCCGCGCGCCAAACGCCTGCCCGTACTCCGGCATTCTCGTATAAGTATGCAGACCGTCCAGCAGACTGTCGATTCCCTCTACCCGCAGCGCCGAACCCATGTAACACGGAAAAAGCCTGCGCTCCCTGACCAGCCCGGCGGTCATGGAATCGTCGACGGGCGCTTCCGTCTCCAGATACTGCTCCAGCAGCGCTTCGTCACAGACCGCAACTTCCTCATAGAACGCCTCGTCCTTTCGCCCAAACCTCACGATTCTTCCGTCCAGCTTATCTTTTAACTCTGTCAGGAGACTGTCCCCGTCGGCGCCCGGCTGATCCATCTTATTGAGAAAAAGAAACACCGGCACCCGGTAGCGCTCCAGAAGCCGCCACAACGTGAGCACATGCCCCTGCAAACCGTCCGCCGCACTTATGACCAGCACCGCATAGTCCAGCACCTGCAGCGTCCTCTCCATTTCCGCGGAGAAATCTACATGTCCCGGCGTATCCAACAGCGTGATATCCATCCCCTCCCACTGCACCTGCGCCTGTTTGGAAAAGATGGTAATGCCCCGGTCACGCTCCTGCACGTCGGTGTCCAGAAAGGCATCTCTGTGATCCACCCGCCCCAGCCTGCGGATCTGCCCGCATGTATACAGAATACTCTCCGCCAGCGTCGTTTTCCCGGCGTCTACATGAGCCAGGAGACCTACACATATATGCTTATGCTTTACCGGTTTTTGGGACTTCTTTTCCTCCGCCCATTCGCCCATAAAATTGCGCCTCCTCTTGTGACCTGTTCTATTTAGTATATCATACCGCAGACTACGTCCACAACCTGCCAAAAATCAAAATCACCCTTAAAGTGCACACACTCTAAGTCTGCTCATATGTCTCTTTCTCATACCAACTGCGGGCAGCAGAATCAGTTCTTCTTTTTGGTTTGCGTTGATTGCCGCCAACGCCCAATTCCAAATATAGAATGTCTAATCCTTTATGACGGCGTACAAAGTCTTGATACCGCTTAGCCGCTGTATGCCAGCCATTATCTTCAACAAAGGTACTATCTGCTCTTAAATTCATTGACATAGGCGCACCACATACAGGGCAATGAGGGATTAGCCCGGACGGAATACGCATATTTTCCTGTTCGGAAACCATTTTCTTAATAATGGTTTCATTATCGTAAGTCGTATCGTGACAAGGCTCCCCGCATTGCCACAATCCATAATCGCCCTGTGTATAAAACAGTCTGTGTTTATCAAAACCAGCCTGTGGAATGCCTGCCCAGTACTGACCAGCGTCAGGATACAGAAAGGATATCGCAGGCAACCGGCGTGTAAAACAGTCTGGCCACCTCCTCCCGCCCGGTTGTCTGGCTCAGGATCCACATCAGTTTTGCCGTCACCGCTTCGGTTGTCATGTCATAAGCCTCCAGTATCGGCAGATTCTGCTTGATACTGTTGCCAACGTGATAAACAGACAGATCGCTGCCCTCGTTTTCCACCTGCGTAGTCAAGACTACCGTCCTGCCGTCATCCAGTCCCTTTTTGATCGTATCATAAAAGCTGCCCGTCTCATAAACCGGCAGGCCACCCACGCCAAAACTCTCAATGATCACCGCACTGCTGCGCTCTAAAAGGTACTCCAAAACTCCGCACTCAATCCCCGGCGTCAGCTTTAACAAGGCCACTCTGGCATCCAGCTCATGATAAAATCTGGTCGGTGCGCTGTTCTCCGGCCTGATATACTGAATCAACCGGCCATCCTGCACCATCCCTACGATCGGATAGTTGATACTGGAAAAAGCCTCAAAACTTTTGCTGCTGGTCTTTCTGGCTCTGGTTCCCATGATTATTTTACCGTTAAAAACCAGCAGTACACCAGACATACCGGATGCAGCCACCGTAAAAGCATCCCGCAGATTCTGCTTACTGTCCGTCGTGTCATATCCGATCGGCTTCTGTGCGCCCGTAAGCACGATCGGTTTCCGGCTGTTCTGGATCAGATAACTGAGTCCGGCCGCCGTATAAGCCATCGTATCCGTACCATGACTGATCACGAAGCCGTCATATTTCTCATAGCACTGCTGGATCGATCCTGCTATGCGCAGCCAGTGCTCCGGACGGATATTGGTACTGTCCAGACTGAAAAGCTGTGTACAGTCCACCTCACAGATGCCGGAAATATCCGGAACATATCGAAGCAGCTGCCTGCTTGTCAGTTCCGGCTCCAGCCCGTTATCCCCCATTTCCGAAGCGATCGTCCCGCCTGTGCCGATAAGAAGTATCCGTTTTTTCTCCATTGTTCAAATAATTCCTTTCCTGATCACGGCATATTTCCTGTCAGTCCTGCATGAGATCACCGCAATTTCTTTTCTGCCCGTATTTCTATACCTGCCAGCTGACAAAGCCTCTTCCATTCTCCATATGCCCATTTATATTTCTGATGTGTATGCAAAAAGACCTCACTCCCGAAATGTTCCCAGTGGCGTATCATCTCCTGCGGCAGATCGATCCTGCCCATAACAGGCACGCCCACCAGGCACACATGTACACGCCGCATGCGCTCTTCCTCATCCTTTGTCCATTCACCACCGATCTCCCTGATGAGCAGATCCCCATATGCAGCTCCCAGTTCCATCAGCTGTCCTTTCTTTTCCTCATAATGTCTCCTTATTTCCCCCGGATCCCTTTCCCTGACCGCGATGCTGTCCAGTTCTTTTACGATGCACTGCACGATATCCGCTTCCTCCGACGTCTTCTCAAGTCCATGCCGCTTCCGGAATCTTTCCGCCATCTCCGTTCTCCCGGCCTTGAACTCGTCTGCCATCTCATCCGTGACATGGCAGCACTTCCAATGTCGGGGGATATACGGATCCGGTATCCACTGTCCTGTATGGATTACTTCCAGCACTTTATCAACAGCCTCTTCCAACTGCCGGCACAGCTCCGCCTCATCTTCGTAATAGCAGAATTTTTTGTACCTGCACTCCTCCAGTCTGAAACCTTCATACCTGCAGAACCTCAGGAAGAACGCTTTTCTATGGCAGGATTCCTCACCGACCCATACCCCTAACTTTTCTCCTGCTTCCACACGCTCCAACGCCCATCCGCTCCCTCCAAGCCGGTTAAAACGGAAACCGATCCCTGCAAGCTTCTTCCCCAGCGTCCGTTTAACGATCTCCCTGGTCAACAGGCCTGTATCCGCTTCGTCGGACGACCTCAGCGGCATCCAGTTGCTGCCGTATTCCTGCTGTGACCATTCTACCCTTTTCCTGTAGTCCCTGAGGCACTGCACATATTTTTCTGCAAGCAATGCTCCGCCGCCCTTCTGGCAGCATGCGGTAACGGCATTCAGAGGAACTACGCTGCTGATTCCCTCCACTATGAGGTCTCGCACACACGTCTCCCGCCTCACCCACTCGCCGCCGATCTCCCGTATGATGATATCTCCGTATACGGCAGCCAGTTCTTTCCGCTCCTCAACCGTCTCTTCAAAGGACAGCCCCTTGATCTGTTCCAGTTCCCGCAGCAGGTTTCCCATAGCTGCATCAGTCCCCTGTCCGGCATCGATCCTGTTCCTCTCCATGAAACGCTGTATCAGCTCATCCTTCTCCTGTTCAAGCTGCGTATACATTTCCTCTGTGAGCATGTCCTCGTAGTCCACTTCCTCCTCCATCATACTCACTTCCGCCAGTCTGGGGATGACCCTGTTCACCACATGATCACCCAACGTATTTAAGATCTTCTCCAATTCCTCATCATTTCTATAAAAGTGATAGTCAAGATCCCCGAACCCATGCAAATACAGATTGCGGTCAGTATCTGCATTGATCTCCAGTTCAAAACTGTGACCGCCCGGGTCATTCTGGATCACAAGTGTCTGCTCTGTTCCATCCACTTTCCTGCTGAATGTGTACCTGCGGTGTTTATATCCGGCTAATTCAAAGCCATAGGGTTTTATCTTTTCTCCAAATATATCTAATAACAGTTTTTTCGAAAGCATGAAAATATTCCCCCTGTCATTCGTCCTTCTACAGTTCTCCCTTATACCTCATCCTGTGCCCAAAGTATCTGCTGCGTAAATCACACGGCCTGTCACCTATAATAATACCTGTCACGACCACAGCCGTAAAATGTCCACTGACACGGTTCTGCCCGACGCTGTTTTAAGGCCGGCTGCTCACACTGATCTTCAAAATCCTGTCATAGATCATCTCCTGCTTAACGATATAATACAAAAATGATATCGGCCAGATACAACAGAAGAGCGTCTTCAATACAGAATGCTTTATAGCCGTACTGACAGTAAACTTCTGGCCGTTGCTTAACAACTCAATCTTCACCAGCCTTTTGCCAGGATCCAGATTTCCGAAGATGTCCAGGATAAAAAACCAGATTCCCATTAAAAGAACACAGTATAAAAACATACCAGGCATCATCCACTGAAAATTCTCTGCCAGCTCCTGCACCCCACGGCTCGCCACCACAAAAACGCCGAGCACGCCTGTCAAACAGGCCACCCAGCATAGGATCATGTAATCTATAATAAATGCTGCTATTCTTTTTCCCGCTGTTTCACTCAAATTGATGTCCTCCTTTGATTCTTTTCGCTTGTACTCCGGGCTTATTCTGAGTCTTATACCATAAGTATACTCTTTTCTGCTGCCAAACGCATCCACAATTTTCCCACAAAAAACTGCGCCCGTCTATAAAAGGCAGCCTGGCGCAGTCATCATCTTTCAAAAGGATTATTTTAATCCACCTCCGTATTCCCATTAAAAAAAGGAAGACGGAGGCTTTCGTTTTACAAATATGAGCTTCTAAAACTTTGGGATTCTAAAATCTTGAGATTCTATCAATGGAGCCTGTTTTCTCACTCCGCAAACAGCACGATCTTCTGTGCCGTCCTTCTCTCATCGCTCCAGATCAGGCAGCTTCCACCTGCCTGCACATCCTGCAGCGTCACCACGTTCCGCGTCAGAAAAGGCAGGATCTCGCAGTCCGCCGGTACCAGATACTGTATGCCGTTATCGCCGGATAACAGATAACTGCCGTCCGACTGTTCTTCCATGGCCGTTACATGCACATAATCAGGAACCCGCAGATCACTCGGAATCTTACACAGGATCAAAGAGGCATTCACCATCGGCGGTTCACTCATCGTTGCCGCCGAACCGATATAGACGAATACTGCTTCTCCCTCGTTAAGCTCCGACACCTCCACAGGATAACCGTTTTCCCCGTCCAAAATTCTGGTATGTTCCGGATCCACCGTTACGACCATCTCTCCGCGGAATGAAACCTCCGAACGGTTATCAATCACCACATTGCCATCCTCGACCCGCAGGATCGGTCCCCAAATCCTGACAGAAGTATTTTCACCCGCCTGCCCAATGTCTCCCGGCAGCTGTTCCGTGTCCTCCGCGGACGCCTGTGTCTCCTGTCCCTGTGAATCTGCCGGCTGCTGCTCCTCCGACTGTTGGCTTTCCTGCCCCTGCCCGTCTCCTGGCTGCTGTCCTGCCTGTCCCTGCTCATCTCCTGGCTGCTGGTCTTCCT
>VSOD01000266.1 GCA_009774655.1 Lachnospiraceae bacterium | reverse complement strand
ATCAAGGAGCACTGTCTGTAGGATACCACAGGCAGTACTCCTTTTATAGATGCCGATTATTTACCGCTTACTTATGAGCTGAACGACGAAGGACAGTTCACGATTCTGGATACCGACCTGTATGCCACTAACGCAATGTGGGCGGCGCGTACCATGGAGCTGAACCGTAACCAGGCCGGTGTACCCGAGACTTATGATACCCTTCGGCAGGAATGGGAAGGAAAGATCAAAGAAGGCGTCGGCGCCGAGAAATTCACCGGTTTTGTAATGGATACTTCCAGCATCAGCACGGAGGTTGCGGCATGTACCAATGCGAGACAGCAGTATGGCTGGCCGTTGGAGCTGGGTTATACGGATAATGTGGAAGCATCGATCGAGGAATACAAAACTGCAATGCAGGCTGCAGGAATCGATAAGGTGATCGCGGAGTGTCAGAAACAGCTGGATGCCTATCTGGAGAGTCTGAACTAAGAGACGATTACAGGCTATATAGAATGACTGAATGATTGTGTTAAGGGATATTGGGGTTGATGAGTGATTTGTCAACCCCTCTTTTTTAAAAAGAAAACCTGTACACCGGTCAGGGCAGGAGGATGATCCATCTGCGTACAGAGGGGATGATCACGAGAGTCGTTGTACCGGAGAACAGTATTTCAACGGTTGTTTTGGAGTAAGGAAAAAGGAGGGGAAAATCATGTATATCAAAGGCGTTAATCTGGGAAACTGGCTTGTGTTGGAGAAGTGGATGAGTCCGGGACTTTTTGCGGGGACGACGGCGGAGGATGAGTATTATCTGCCCACGCAGCTTCCCCGGGATGTGTATGAGGCGCGGATCAGAACCCATCGCGCGGAGTATATCACGGAGCGGGATTTTACGCGGATCAAAGCCATGGGCATGAATACCGTGCGGATTCCGGTGCCGTACTTTATCTTCGGGGACAGGGAACCCTTTATCGGCTGTGTGGAAGAGCTGGATCGTGCCTTTTGCTGGGCGGAACGCTACGGGCTTAAGATCCTGGTGGATCTGCATACCGCGCCGGACAGCCAGAACGGTTTCGACAACGGCGGTATCAGCGGTGTGTGCAAGTGGTCTCAGGAGCCGGAGGAAGTGGAGTTTGAGCTGACTGTGCTGGAGCGGCTGGCTAAGCGATACGGCCAGAGAGAAGGGCTGTGGGGCATTGAAGTGATCAATGAGCCCATCACGGAAGAAATCTGGAACCAGATGGATGTGCCGGCGCGTTATCCGGCCGTGGACCCGAAGAAGGCGGAAGGAACAGGGCCCAATACGCTGGCGTTCATCCGGCAGTTCTATCTGGATGCCTATGACCGACTGCGCAGGTATCTGCCGGAGGAAAAGTGCGTGGTGATCCACGATGCGTTCCTGCTGAAAGCATGGAAAGATTTCATGCGCGAAGACAAGTATAAGAACGTGGTGTTGGATACGCACCAGTATCTGATGATGGCGGAAGGGATGGGCTGCGAGCAGACCGTAGAGGGCTATTTGAAGTTCATCAAGGAGAATTACGAGGCTGATATCCGGGAAATGCAGCAGTACTTCCCGGTGATCTGCGGCGAGTGGTGTCTCTTCAACTCTCTGGCGGTTGGAAAAGACACGAAGGGCGGCCAGACCGTGCTAAACGGTCAGGAAGGCATGTCAAAAGAGAGTATCAGCGACGCGGAGAAGAAGCAAATTTACAGAGCTCTGGCGGATGCACAGCTGGAAGCATGGAAGGCAGGCTGCGGCTATTTCTACTGGAGCTACAAACTGCTTGTCGATACCGTGAACGAGACCGGCTGGGTAGGCTGGGACAGCTGGGATCTTGGCCGGTGCGTGGATTTCGGGTGGTTTCCGGTGGAGTGACCTGCAGGGATGTATATTGGGGAAGCGGCAGAGAGATCTGCCGCTTCCTGCTGCAAGTCGGGATTCTGCTTGGACGCTTAGGCTGTTCGTCCGGACTGTATATTTAAACTATATTTATAAAAAGGTATTGTAATGGCAGGGAGATTCTGCTATAGTAGCTTTATCAATTCAAAGTGAAGCTCTTATTTCTATCAGGCGGCGCTGACCGACAGTGCCTGCATGAAGGAAATCTGCATCGGCATTTCGCCGTATATTCACGGAAGAAGAAATCAGATAAGACAGGCAGAGAGGAAGCCGGCAGTTTATCCGTGCGGCTGGGAAGGACAAAAAGGTGGTAGTCAGGCGATAAAAAATATGCTAACATATATTCAAAATAGTGATAGCAAAAACGCGGTGGATGATGAGACCAGAATGATGGATTCCTATGTGGAGAAGGTGAAAAATCTGCCGGAAGTGGAGGCGGGATTTATGACGTTGGGTGATTGGATCGACAGTATTGTAGAAGAGGCGGTAGAAGAAGCAAAGCGGGATATGCGCGAAGAGATGGCCGAAGAAGTGACAAAAGA
The DNA here is from genome assembly GCA_009774655.1 of Lachnospiraceae bacterium. GTDB lineage: Bacteria > Bacillota > Clostridia > Lachnospirales > Lachnospiraceae > UBA3282. The sequence goes on along the minus strand of VSOD01000266.1, from coordinate 3,489 downwards.
AGTTCGGGAGCAGGACATGAAGATCATTGTTGAGATGCTTCAGGAATACAATGCCACAAAAGAAAATGCAGTGATAAAATTACAGGCGAAATTTCCCCAAAACGCCGGGCTGGCGGCGGAAATCGTGGAGAAATACTGGCAGGAGAACTGAGTTGTGCGATGCCTTAATATTCCATAGTATTCTTCTATTGTTTATAATGGTTTATGTCGGAACGCGTCAGCAGACCGACGGGAAATATGTTGGAATTGTATGAATAAGGTTACTGTCTGGTATGAATGTGCATTCTTATGGAGCAGCGACGGCAGCGGACCAGTAAGAAGATGGAGGAGTACTTATGGAAACATTAAACATGACAGCGGCGAGAGATCAGAAACAGTTTTACAAACTTCTGGACAATCTGATCAATACTAACAAAGAGTTCCAGATTATGATAACGGTTCCTTCGGGGACAAAAGATACGGCTGTATCGGAGAAAGAGGTGGTTCTGCCTGCTTTTTTGACAAGGGATCTTGAGAAGGATGTGACGGATATGATCCACGAGATCGGTGTACCGGCGCATATCAAAGGATACCAGTATCTGCGGGAAGCGATCATGATGTCGGTGGAGGATGTGGAGATGCTGGGATCTATCACAAAGGTGCTGTATCCGACCATCGCCAAGAAATACCAGACTACGCCCAGCCGGGTGGAACGTGCCATCCGCCATGCAATCGAGGTTGCCTGGTCCAGAGGACGGATGGAGACGCTGGATGCGCTGTTCGGTTATACCATCAATACCGGCAAGGGCAAGCCCACCAACTCGGAGTTTATCGCTCTGATCGCGGATAAGATAAGACTGCAGTACAGGCACTGATATTTTTCAAAATAAGCCTTTTATTGCCATCCAAAATGCTGTATAATAAAGGTTAATGACTGGAGAAGACAGGACAATCTATATTTTGGAGGGTTAGCATGAAAAATATTTTGTTTGTTGCATCGGAAGGGGTTCCATTTATTAAGACAGGAGGTTTGGCAGATGTGATCGGTTCTCTGCCGAAATGTATTGACAGAGAATACTTTGATATCCGGGTGATTCTTCCCAAATATACCTGTATGAAACAGGAGATGAAGGATAAACTCACCTATAAGACACATTTTTACATGGACTTCCACTGGAAAGAGGAATATGTCGGCATTCTGGAGGCAGAGGTTGAAGGGGTGAAGTATTATTTCATCGACAACGAGAGCTTCTTTGGCGGCTTTAAACCTTACAGTGACAACGCTTTGTTTGAGATCGAGAAATATGCATTTTTCTGTAAGGCGGCGCTGTCGATCCTGCCGGTGATCGATTTCAGGCCGGATCTGATCCACTGTCATGACTGGCAGACAGGTCTGATTCCCGTATATTTGAAGGAGCGGTTCCAGGGCGGCGATTTCTACAGGGGCATCAAGACGGTGATGACGATACATAACCTGAAATTCCAGGGAAAATGGAGTGTCAAAGAGGTTAAAGAGATTACGGGGCTGCCGGATTACTTCTTTACTTCGGATAAGCTGGAGGCTTATAAGGATGCCAATCTCTTAAAGGGCGGTCTTGTATATGCGGACGCGATTACGACGGTCAGCGATACTTATGCGGAAGAGATCAAGACAGCCTTCTACGGCGAGGGATTAGACGGCCTCATGCGTGCGAGGGCGGCGGATCTGCGCGGTATCGTCAACGGGGTGGATTACACGGATTTCAGTCCGGAAGTAGATACGAATATCGAGTTTAATTACAATGCGGTGAACTTCCGTAAGGAGAAAGTGAAGAACAAACGTGCCCTGCAGGCGGAGCTGGGATTGAACCAGGATGACAAGGCGATGATGATCGGAATCGTATCCCGCCTGACAGACCAGAAGGGCTTCGACCTGATCGCTTATGTGATGGATGAGCTTTGTCAGGACAATGTACAGATCGTGGTGCTGGGGACCGGCCAGGAGCAGTATGAGAACATGTTCCTTCATTTTGACTGGAATTACCATGGCAAGGTATCGGCTAACATCTATTACTCCGACGCATTGTCCCATAAGATTTATGCGGCCAGCGACGCGTTCCTGATGCCTTCGCTCTTTGAACCCTGCGGTTTGAGCCAGCTGATGTCGCTGCGTTACGGCACGCTGCCGATCGTGCGCGAGACGGGCGGCCTGAAGGATACGGTGGAGCCTTACAATGAATATGAAGGCACCGGTACGGGATTCAGCTTTAAGAACTATAACGCTCATGAGATGCTGGGTACGATCCGGTATGCAGAGCATATCTATTACGATAAGAAGCGTGAGTGGAACAAGATTGTGGACCGGGCCATGGCAGTTGACTTCTCATGGCATGTTTCGGCCAGGAAATACCAGGAGATGTATGACTGGTTGATCGGTTAAACAGGATCAGGGCAAACGATAGCGGAGCAAGCAGTGGAACCTGTCAGAGCAGGACGGAAGGAATGCCTGACAGGCTGCCGTGCTTGCTCTGATATCTTGCAGCGGTCTGAATCTGGAGTTTGCCGTCCGGCAGACTCTTTTTACCATGTAGAAGCATATTGGCAGCTCGGAGGTGTGCATGGGCGGACAAAAGAAACAGAATAATTTTGTGCTGCAGGCGGGGATCCTGGCAGCGGCGGGCATGATCGTCAAGGTGATCAGCCTGATCTACCGCAGTCCGCTTCTGAGTATCATCGGTCTGGAAGGTAACGGCTACTACAGTGAGGCGATCAATATCTATACGATCATCCTCCTGATCTCTTCCTACAGTATTCCCTCGGCAATCTCCAAAGTGATCGCACAGAAGATGGCCTTCAAAGAATATCAGAATGCGCAGCGGGTTTTCCGGTGTGCACTTTTATATGTTCTGATCGTGGGCGGTGTGGCTTCGATCGCCACATTTGCGGCGGCTTCCTGGCTGGTGGGGGAACATTCGGTGGTGGCGCTGCGGGTGCTTGCGCCGACGATTTTTTTCTCCGGCTTCCTGGGGGTATTCAGGGGGTATTTTCAGGCGCACGGCTCGATGATGCATACGTCTCTGTCGCAGATCTTAGAACAGATCCTGAATGCGGTGGTCAGTATCCTGGCAGCCTATCTGCTGATGAAGACCGTGGCAGAGAAGGATCAGACCACACAGGCGATCTACGGCTCTGCGGGCAGTGCGCTGGGGACGGGGGCCGGCGTGGTGACGGCGCTGTTGTTTATGCTTGCCATGTATATGCTGAACCGTCAGATGATCGACAGGCGGGTACGGTATGACAGGACAAAGGAGATCGACAGCTACGGGGAGATCACAAAGACGATCTTTACGGTAGTCACGCCCTTTATTCTGAGTACTTTTATTTACAACTGTTCCACTGTAGTGAATATGAAGATCTACAAGTGGATCCTGATGGATTTCAAGAATGTGGATTACGTAACGGTTGCTATTGATTACGGGATCTTTGCGACGCAGGCGGTGTCTGTTGTCAATATACCGATCGCCATTGCCT